>NZ_CP029972.1:0-67759 GCF_009739535.1 Lentilactobacillus kefiri | reverse complement strand
CCCTTTATTCAGGAACCAAATTTGCAGTTCGGGGGATCACACAAGTACTTGCTCGTGATTTGGCTGAAGAAGGGATTACAGCCAATGCTTATGCACCAGGGATTGTTAAGACACCGATGATGTTTGATATTGCCCATCAAGTTGGCAAGAATGCCGGTAAAGACGATGAGTGGGGCATGCAACAATTCGCAAAAGATATTGCTTTGAAACGGTTATCAGAGCCCGAAGATGTGGCCGCTGCCGTCTCATTCCTGGCTGGTAAAGATTCTAATTATATTACCGGCCAGACAATCATTGTTGATGGCGGCATGCAGTTCCATTAATTAACTAAAGGTTGTTTAAATCATAATTTGTCATGGCGTTTATTAAGGACCCAGACCGATGATTATCGGCCTGGGTCCTTTTGTAATGCTGAGATTTAGCCCTAAAATGGTTTCTCCTCCATTTTAGCCAGTTAACATATAAAGGTACTTAAATTGGCTTAAACCCGCAGAAAAACCGCAAATTTAGCCAATAATAAGCCAAGAACGAGTTAGCCAGGGTTAAGATCCTAATTTTATGCCAATAGAGCCTGAAGCTGGTTTAACTCTAATAGATTGACCCGAATTACCCGAAATACCTGATTAATAACCAGAAAATAAGACCAGTCAGAATCCCAGTTGGAATCACAGCTAACAAATAATTCTTAATTTCATACCATGAGAACCGCCTTTTCGTGGTTTGTAACTGCTGCTCCACTTGATTAGCGACTTGGGCCAGCGTCTCTTGGATAGCCTGGTTCACTTGGTCGCTGAGTTGGCTGAGGCGCTGGTTGTTTTGGCCTTGCTCGGTTTGAATCCGTTTGAGTGCGGTTAGATTTTCCTGACTGATCAGGTTGGTCTGCTTTTGAAACGTTGCGTAGGCGCTTTGTAAGGTCTGTTTTAATTGGGGCTGTGAGTTGGCGTTGCTGCTGTCTAAGTTGTTTAAGGTCGTCTGAAATTGTTGATTGACCTGTTGAGCGGTTTGTTCGATTTGTCGCAGTTGTTGATCGAGAGACGTTTTGGCTGTGGCTTGCAGTTGAATCTGAGTGCCCTGGTAATTCCGGAGTTCGGCTATGGTCTGATTGAGCTGGGTCAATTGTTGGGTTAACGGTTCGTTCTGGTTGCTGGTTGGTTATTGTTTGGTTTTGTCGGCTTGCCAACTCATTAGAAACTGTTTGAGATCTAAATTGAGTTTTGGTATACTTTTGCAAAAAAGGAAATTGTTATGCCTAATTATCCCAGTAATATTACTTGCCAACAGTTTGAAGTCATTCGCTCAGAACTAGAAAACTTTTGTCAACGGACGAAGCCGCGGCAAGTTGATTTATATGACGTTTTCTGTGCCATTCTATATATCTTAAAGACCGGCGCTCAATGGCGGGCATTACCGCATGATTTTCCCAAGTGGCAAACGGTCTACACGTATTTTCGCTTATGGTCTCGGCAACCAACGCCAGCAGAGCCATCACTGTTAGATCAGGTTTTAAAAAAATTGTCGCTACCTTACGATCCAAGCAGGATCGTTCGGCGTTAACTTCCTTCATTATCGTTGACGCTCAGAGTGTTAAAAATACCGAAACGGCCGAGAATAAAGGCTATGATGCCGGTAAGAAAATTTCCGGAATTAAGCGGCATCTAGCAGTGGATATGAATGGCTTTCCGCAAGCCATTCATTTAACGCGGGCCAATGTCTCTGACCGTGACGGCGCCAGTGCCATGTTAGCCTTAAACGCCGAAAACTTACGCCGGGTTCGAAGTGTATTGGTTGATGGTGGTTACAGTGGCCGCAATTTCGCCATGGATGTCCAGCTTAATTTAAAAGCGACCACCCAAGTCGCCAAACGAAATGAGTTACCTAAATTTGAAGTGTTGCCACAACGCTGGATAATTGAACGCTCCTTTAGCTGGTTGGAAAAATATCGTCGGCTCTGGAAAAACTGTGAACGACAGCTGCACACCAGTACAACGATGGTAACTTTAGCGTTTGTCTCAGTTTTCCTACGCCGCTTTTAGAGATCTCAAACAGTTTCTAAGGACATTTGAATCTTTGATGGGTAAGACAACTTGTTGCATAGTTTTAGCTCCTTAAAAAATTGATTTTTAGTACAAGTTAAAGTACAATATTAAGTACAATGAAAGGGTGGTAAATATGACATTAGCACTAACACAGAGCGATTTTCGCGCTAACCTAAAAAAATATTTAGATCAAGTTAATGACGAAGATGAAACCGTTTATATTGCTCGTTCAAATAGTCGCGCAGTGGCCATCGTTTCACAAGAAAAAATGGACTGGCTAGAAAGAGCATTAAAAGCGAAAGAAGGTTCGTTAGAATATGCAATTGCGCGTGATCAGTTAATTAAACGACATGTTTTACCTGATGATGAAATTGTTGAATCAAATGATGATTATTGGGGTCAGTTTAAATAATGAAAAAACTAAGATTTAAACCACGTGCAACCTTTAATGCTGATCTAAAACGGTTAGCCAGTTTAGACAAATCTATTATTGATGAAGTTCGAGCAGCCATTGACCTGTTGCTTGAGCAGCAACAATTACCACCAGAATTTGAAGATCATGAGCTTAATCGACGAATGAGCGGGTATAATGAATTTCACTTACGAGATACCCCGAAAAACAAAACACCAAGCGAAACTAACGATGTCCTGGTGGTTTATACGATTGATAAAGATGAACTAGTCTTAATTGGCATTCGAGTCGGATCGCATGATCGTTTATTTCCTGGTCAAAATCGTTCTAAAAGGTATCGAAAAAATGACGAATAGAAGAAGTCATTTTTAGTATCTTCAAATGTCAAATTAAGTTAGAAATTTTAGCTGCTCATCAGTGATTTGATTTACGAATGCCTCAAGTGGTGTTTGATAATTGAGACTTTTTCTGGGAATATGGTTCCGTCGACTAGCAACAGCCTGGACAAATTCATCTGATAGCTGGTCCATGATGAGATCATGGTGCAACCCATCCTTACGAAGTAAGTTGTTGGTGTTTTCATTCAACCCACGTTGATTGGGTGCTCCTACAGCGGCAAAGTAAATATTTAAATCAAACTGGTTAGCAATCGTTCGCCAACCGGCGAACTCCTTACCATTATCAAACGTGATGGACTTAAACAAGTGGCGTGGCAGCTTCGTCAACCAGGCTGCTAAACTACGATTGACGTTTTGTGATGACTTGGTATGTGAATTCAAAACAATTGCGACCTTGGTCTGCCGTTCAACCAGTGTGGTTACGGCACCCTGATGGTTTTTGCCTTGAACCGTGTCGTCTTCTAAATGACCGAATTCTCGTTTAAAATTAGGATAGTCCTGATAACGGGTTTTTAAATCTCTGCCCAATTGCCCAGCTTTTCCTCGTCGTTCAACGTACCCATTAGGGTGACGCTGACCATGCATGGGTAAATCTTTGGCGAACAAGCCAAAAGCATCATGTTTGAAAATGCGATATAGGGTTCGTACGCCGCAGCTAAAAGAACGTTCGTGGCGATTAATAATTGTATCTGGTTGCCACCCCGCTTGAATTTTGGCTTGGATATAAACCAGTTCATCAGGGGCTAGTTGAATGGGCTTACGCCCACAATGTTGTTTGTGCCGTCGATAATGTTGTTGGTAATCAATAAGCGTACCGCCAGCGTCAAGAAAACGATAGATGCGATAAACGGTTTCAGCACTCCGGTGGAGTGCTGGTGCTACTCGGTAAGCCTTTTTATTGAGCTTCCAAAAGGAATAAATTGTAGTGAGTTCGTCTATGGTAAGATGAGTATAGGTCATTTGTGATCAGCCTTTCTTTTGATTTCAACACTCAAAAGTCTATCACAAATGGCTTTTTAAATTTCTAACTTAATTTTACAAACAGGGTATATAAAAACAAATGGCCCCTGATATCTTGATCATAGATGTTGGGGGCCTCTTTAACAACGGTCAGCTTTGAAATTATTGAGTAAAGTATCTTGAACCTCTTTAAGAACGTTCGAATCTTTGATTGGTAAGACAACTTGTGGCATAAAATAACCTCCAGTAATAGCATTTGATTTATGTATCTACATAGGATATACTTAGTTTGGAATAATAATTTAGGAGGGGAAACTATGGAACTTATTAAAGAACAAACACGCTTAGCAAAGTGGGGAAACTCTAAGGCTGCTAGAATTCCTAGCCAAATTATTAAACAACTGAAATTAGATGATAACCAAGATATGACAATAACCATTGAAAATGGATCAATTGTTTTAACACCAATAAAAAAGAACCCAACCAATATTCACGAACTATTTAAGGATTGGCAAGATGACGGGAAAAGGGATCACGAGCTTGATTGGGGAAAGTCAGAAGGTAATGAACTTCAATGGTAAGCCAAGGTGATATATTTTATGTTAACTTTAATCCAAGCCGTGGTCATGAACAGATGAATAAGCGGCCAGCCATTGCTCTAAGCAATGATCTAGTCTGTCAGACAAGTAACATGACGATTGTGGCTCCAATTAGCAGTACCGAGCGTAATTTTCCTATGTATCATCGGCTAACTAGTAGTCAAACAGTACATGGGAAAGTATTATTAGATCAAACAATAGCCTTAGATTTGCGGGCAAGACATGTCACTGATGAAGCCATTGTTGATCATGTATCGCGTGAAGAATTAGAAGAAATAATCTTTTTATACAAATTGTTGTTCAGTATTGATGACGAATAAAAGAAGTCATTTTTATATTATAAAGATAAATAACCCCCAACATCTACATTATAGATATTGGGGGTTATTTTAACAACGTTTTTGAGGGGTTATTTGGAACTTATAGACCCTAAAACCACTTGTGGATTGTAACTAGGTGGTTCTCTATTCAGTTACTAACTGTTGGACAATGTCAGATATGTGGATTTGTGTCTTATACTTCTTAAGGTCATGATTGTTAGTTGCGGTATTGCCTTTATTGTTTAACAAGGCATCTAGCGCTGCTAAGTTGCTAACATAAGTCTGATTAATGTAGGTGCGAGGCACAATACGTGCAACTTTAACATAGCTGCCCTTATGATACGCCATCACATAAGGATCTTTGACCCCAGGATTAAGCCCCGTCGTTAAGGTTAATTTGGTCCATTCATTACCCATCGTATTATCGGTGAACCAAGCGGTCCAGTAACCATTGGTCGCCTTATTGTTAGGAGAAATTTCCTTTTCACTAGGTAATTTAGTGTACCCGACTTTATAGGATAAAAACGGATCAAAGCGATCAATCGTCCCAATACCTTTATAATATCCCAAACATAAAATACCAATACTAACCAGTGCTAGTACGATCAAGCCACCTAAACCAAAAGTCCAACGACGATAACGACTTTTAAGCTTAACATCATGATCTATCTGGGTAGCCAAAGAGGGTTCTTTATCTTTTTTCATTGCAATCTCCTCGTTAAATAGAAGTTTTTCGAGTGAGATGTTAAACAATTGACTCAAAGCATGCAGGGTCTCTAAACTTGGCATATTCTTGCCAGTTTCCCAAGTTGAGACCGTTTGACGGGTCACATGTAATTTTTGAGCTAACGCTTCTTGGGTTAAGTTAGATTGCCTGCGCAAGGTCTTGATATCGTCTTTAAAGCTCAAATCACACTCCTCCTAAATCATAATCAAGGATCTAGGGCAATCCTAGCAAGAATTACTAGCATTAGTCACGCAAATGTTACTTGCACAAGCCAATAAAGCCGTTCCTCAGATCGTAATAACGTTCTGAAGAATGGCTTTAGAAATGATCAAAGGCCTATTTGATAGTTGTAGCCCCCGCTTAGATAAGCATGTTGAACATTTATATTCACTGGTGAAGAAAAGATATAAATATTGGTCTCGCTATATTAGTATTTATCTGACTTCTTTTCATTATCTGATTTACATAACATTTGATTATGCGTAGTTGTTGCTATATCAACGTTTACAGCGCCTAGTTTGTGATTTTTAAAAATTCACAAGCCGTAGGTTTATTTGTTGCGGGGTGAAGAGCGGACCACTCTGTGCCTTTCCACAGCTTTATTGAATATACCAATTATCATATTTGTGCAAGACTTGTTATACTTGCAACAGATTAAGAAATGAGGGAATAACGTGGCTAAAATTTTCTTTTATGGCGCTGTTAGTTTGGATGGCTACCTATCCGATGTGAACGATGGATTACAATGGTTATTTGATACAGAAGTCGGTGATAAACTTACCACAGATGCCTTTTTGGATACGGTAGAAACTGTTGTGATGGGCAGAATTACATACGAAGAGGCCCGAAAGTACGTCCAGCCTTTATATCCCGGTAAGGATGTTGTGGTGTTTACCCATAATACTAATTTCGATGTCCAAGAAGGTTTTGCCGTATCCGAGGATCCAGTAGACTACCTTAGAAAGTTGAAAGAACAACCGTCGGGCAATATTTGGGTGGTCGGTGGTGTGAACCTACTAAAAAACATTATTGTTGCTGACTTGATTGATGAATGGTGGATTCAAATCGCACTCGTTTTACTTGGTAACGGAAAAAGATTATTCGAGCAATCCGACTATCAAACTCGGTTGGAATTAATTGATATAACGCAAATGAAACAATTGACAGAACTTCATTTTCGCCGAAATTAATATTTAAACAACGGAAAACCCGCTTCAGTTAATACAACCTGAAGCGGGTTTTCGTTCAACAAAGAAATTCTGCTTTAAATCATATTAGGGTATCACAAATACTTTAATATTTTTTGCGTCGCAACCAAAACCAGCAAATTAGGCTTAGTATAACAGAGATAATCAGCACAGCAAAAAAACCATAAGAAGATTTTTCAAACGGGACATCGACATTGATTCCCCAAAAACCAAAAATAATCGCTGGAATAGTCAAAATGATTGATATCTCGGTTAGAGTTTTCATAATCATGTTTAGCTGATACGAAATCATATTGTTTATCATATTTTCCAAATTGTCCAAATATTGGCTGTAACCTAAAATGATTCTATCCATTGTATCACTTGTATCGTATAAATCATCAATTATTTTTTTAGTACTAAAATCAATATCGTCAATAGTTGTGAAATTTTTTTTAATGAAATCAAGCTCTTTATGGTTAGCTTTATAGGTTGATGACAAAGCTATCATGTATTTTTGAAGAGTCAATAAATCACCAAACGTTGGTCTGAGTGGACCGGACGTTGATATTTTTGAGTCTAAATCATCAATTTTTTCCTTGATTCCACGAAGGTCGTTAAGCATCGCATAGAAATCTTTTTGCATGATCTTTAAAAGTACTTCCTCCGTGAAATTATTGATATCACGTAAAACCATATTGGATAAGAGTTCGGAAATGGAATTTAATTTTTGGTTTGTAAAAATTATCAACTTATTTTTAAATACCAAGAAAACAACAGATGTCGTCAGATTATCTAGATGCCCACCTTCGTGTATCTTGGGAAACAAAAAACTTACGAGGAAATTTTTTTCATCGTTCCGATCTATCATCGTGTCATATGCAACTTGATCATCAAACGTTAGTATATTGCCTATTTTAAGGTCATATTTATGTTCAAAAGATTCGATATATTCTCGTTCGTCGCCATAAACATAAACAACAGAAGAATTTTTGATATCTGATTCTGACGAAACTAATAATGTATCTGTTGTTAAAGAATAAGTTTTCAGCATTGTAATCCTCCTGCTTTATATTTTTCTCAAAAATAAATGCGTAATCGTTGTGAAATAAATACGTTATCAGTTTTAAAAACATTTTGTCTTATGTATGATAACCTGCCAAAAATTTTATCTCACACATTATCTAGACAATCTTGTCTCCAGCTTCTAATGTATTATCTAATTTATAATTATAGCCCCTAAAATGCAACACATAGTTTTTTATGCTAGCTTCTCAATGTCCTATGTGTTTTTGTATCTTATCGGCCTGGCACAAGTTATATCTTTTTTATTTTACAATCTACCAAAAAGCGAGTTTAAGCTATGAAAAATTATCCCAGCAATATTACTCGGCAACAATTTGAATTAATTCGACCAGCTTTAGAAAATTTTCGTAAGCGAACTAAGCCTCGAAAATATGACCTCTACGAGGTCTTCTGTGCGGTCCTATATGTCTTGAAAACCGATTGCCAATGGCGTCAAGTCCTCGGTGATTTCCCAGAATGGCGGTCAGTTTACAACTATTACAAAATTTGGTCAACTAAAGCTGAGCCTACGGCTGATTCTTTATTGGAACAAGTTTTAAAAAAATTGTCATTGCTCGGCGAACTTACCAAGGACGTTCAGCTTTAACTTCCTTTATTATCGTTGACGCTTTGCGCATCAAGAATTACGAACGACGTTCGTACCGATCGTCCCATTCGTAATCGCTCTCGAGCGACAATTTTTTTTAAAAGCGGGTCAATCAGGGAATATTCCGAATTAGCTAATGGTTTTGACCACATGGCAAAGTAAGTGTAAACGGTTTGCCATTTCGGAAAATCATGCGGCAACTGACGCCATTGAGCGCCCGTACGAAGCTCGTAAAGCACTGCATTGAAGACATCAAATAGGTCCACCCTTCGAGGACATGTACGCTTGCAAAACGTCTCAAGGTCAACGCGAATCAATTCAAATTGGTCACGAGTGATATTGCTTGGATAATCAGTCATAATGAAGTCCTTTTTTCACATATTTTACCGGAAATTCAAGCGTCTTTCAAAGACCTCAAACAGTTTCTAATAGAAGTCAGTTGAGGCTTTTACCAGGGGTCCTTTAACTGTCTTATATGACTTTGATAATGATGCCAATAATCGTAAAGAGAATTTCACTAACCAGAATTAATTGAAGGCCGATCAGAATATTAAAGAATGTCGTCATTTTATCGGGATGTTGGACAAAAACTTTAATTCGTTGGTAAACGATGGGGATGGTAACAAGACTTAGCAGGGTCAGCACAGGTAAGTAGTGAAGGACTACCGCAACGATGATCATAATATAACTTAGAACGTAACAAGCGATTAAAACCTTCATGGCTGCGGAACGACCGATATAGTAGACAAGAGTGTGCTTGCCGATTTGAATATCTTCGTCCCGGTCACAAATATTATTTCCAAGCATGACGTTGCTAATTACAAGAATTGCTGGCAGAGCAACAATGAGGCCCTTTAGCCAGAAGAAGGGGTCAAATTGAGGACTGTTATAAATATTGACGTAGATGGCGAGTAGGGTAATGTTGTAGCCCATTGTGATCCCGGAAGCTGGTTCACCTAAAGGGGTCTTAAGAATCGGGTGAGGGCCACCAGAGTAGGCGTACCCAATCAAAAAACTTAAGAGACCAATCAAAAGTAGCGGCCAGCCAGTCTTAAATGTCAGATAGATCCCAATTACTGCTGAAAGGAGAACGAGACTGCCAATAATTAATCGGGCCCAAGAAAGGCTGATTTTAAATTTGGCAATAATGTTATTCTCCGAAACTGAGCCGCTGGCATTGAACCTCCTGTAATCGGTATATTGGTTGTGACCGTTAACGGCAAGGTGGAAACAGATGACCGCAATAAAGAGGCGAGCAGCATCGCCAATATTAAAGTGATCGTAATAAAAATAGGTGAAGGCACAACCTAATAAGTAAGGTAGCGCCGAAATGACAGTCGATTGTGCTTGAACAAGAGCTTTAAATTGCTGTCGACGGGTTGGAATATCCATGAATTTAACTTCTCCTTTTCTGATATTTATTAATCAAAGACTATTTTAGCGTATTCCGTTCTATACTTGATAAAATAATGCATAAGGCAGATTGTAAAATTTAAGTTGAACATTTAAGTGGACAGAAAAACCCATCAAGGTCTTTAATGGTGTTACCACACAATCCATTAGAAAGAAGGACCTTGATGAGCACCACTATTTTATCATTCCAGAACCGTGTTGTCATTGAAACGCTTCATAATGAAGGACGTTCCTTGCGATACATCGCTAACTACTTAGACTTTAGTAAGACCACCATCTTTAACGAACTTCACCGACTAAATGGTGAGTACCAGGCTGAGCTAGCGCAAACTGACTTTGAACGCAAGGTTAGTCAACGGGGGCGAAAGTCTTCGCTTACTAAAAACCTTAAACACTTGATCGAGGAAAAGAGTGGATTGAAGTCAATATTTGAGACAGATTTTAAGAGACATTCAGAACCGCGTTTACCTTCCACAGCTCAAATAAATCATTAATCGCGATTAATAACTTATTTGAACCCTGGAAAGCATTAAATCAGGCGGCCATTTGGCTCGTAAGTGTTGCAATTTCAACTTGTAAGGGGGTCTGGTAGCCCAGTGAACTATGAATTCTCTTCCTATTGTAGAAAGCATGCACATATTCAAAAAGGACAGCAGCGGCAGTTTCATAATTCTCAAAGACCGGCACTGGATAAACACATTCCTTTTTGAGGGAAGCATGAAAAGATTCCATTGGTGCATTATCGTATGGACACCCCTTACGGTTGTAAGAGTGGCGGATATGTAGTTCTGTTAACCGTTGGTTGTAATCATCGCTGGTGTACTGTGATCCTAAGTCTGTGTGGATAATCAGGTCCCCAGTAATGGTTCGATTTTTAACCGCGCTTTCCAGGGTCTTTAAGACTAAATCAGTATCCATCTTTTTTGAGAATGAATAGCCGATAATTCGTCTTGAATGCAGATCCATGATGGTTGATAAGTAACACCAGCCATTACGCTTCGTTTGAATATAGGTCATATCAGCGGTCCATTTTTGATTTAAACCAGTGGTCGAGAAATCCTGCTTAAGCAAGTTGGGACGCTGTTCAACCTTGGTTTTGGAAGCCGAAGCCGCTTTCCATTTATTGACGGTACCGGAGTGGGTATCCAGTTCCTTCATGAGCCGGGAAATCCGTCTTGGGCTGCACCGCCGCTGCAGTGGTTGAAGTTCCAGATTCAATTCATGGTGGATCTTCATAACGCCGTATCGCTGCTTGAATTCCGCAAAGATCCGCAGAATCCGTTGTTTTAAGTCCTCATCTTCGGCCCGGCGTTTTGAAGGCTTTGGGGATCGATAACGATAATACTGAGCTCTGGAAACACCGAGGATTCGGCACATCTTAGTTACCTGGTGGTGATGGCTTTCTTGGTGAATGTAATCAAAGATATTGGTTACTTCTGCGCAAGGAAGCCCAGGGTTTTTTTTAGGATTTCGTTCTCCTCAGACAGCGAAGCCAGTCGCTTTTCCATCGCTTTGATTTCGTCTGGCGATTTACCAGATTGATTTTTGGCCTGGCCCTGGATCCACTTATGAACTGTTGAATAGCCAATGCCATATTCTCTGGCCAGTTGGGCAGCTGATTCGCCTTGCTTATATAGGTTGATAATGTTTTGTTTGAATTCTTTGTCGTAACGAGTTGGCATGTAAAAATTCCTTCCTTTTGAGAGACGATTTATTCATTATACGCTCTCTTAAAAGTTGTCTCAGGAATCAGCTTACATCCATATATTGTTTTGACTTAAAATAATAAAAAAGCTACCCGGAAAAAACGGATAGCTTTTTTATTTCAATAAAGGGTACTGAATAAACATTTTGTTAAATTCCAAATTTTTAATTTGACTTTGAACCATAAATTTCATTCTGAAGCTTGTCACCGAAAATATCAATCTTTTTTGTTGCGAAAAGTGTACCACCCAATAAGACACCGCTCACAATGAGGGTACTAGCGATCATAAATTTAAAAACAGCTTTTAATGCATCCATAGTTACTCACCTGCTTTCTAGGATCGTTTAACAACAAAGGAAACAATCAGAACTAAAATAACGGCACCGATAATTGACGGAATAAGTGCCATTCCGGCCAAACTCGGTCCCCAAGACCCCAGTAGTGCTTGACCGATGGCTGATCCAATTAAGCCAGCTACAATATTAGCGATCCAACCCATCGATTGGCCGTTGTTCGTAATTGCGCCCGCCAAGGCACCGATGACGGCGCCAACAATAATTGCCCAAATAAAGCCCATGATAAATTCCTCCTAACGTGATGATGGTTATTTGTTACTGACCTAAGTTCAAGTATCAATGAAATGACTGGACACTGACAAGCTGGGTATAGTTAAAAGCATTCATATCTCAATTATATATAATATTTAGGTCATTATTAGAAAAGAAACAAATATCATATATTAATTAAAGGTTATCACGGCTATCTTAAAACTGTCAAAAACGAAGATTTCAAATTAACTTTTTCAGGTATCATTTATCAATAAATTCTAGGTGAATCCTGAGTTTTAGACCAAAAAGCCCTTCAGCACCAACAAATCACTATGCAATATATCTATTAGTGCCGAAAGGCTTTTGTTAAAAGACACTTCAAATAGTGATTGGGATTTTTTCCTTTGAATTCGGTGGCCTACTTGTTTTGCTTAGAAAAATTGGCGCAAAATATCTTTTAGTGGTGGTAGTTCAGGTATTTTTTTCTCTTCTTTAAGATATTGGCTGCCAAATTTCATGTATCCTTTAGCTTCCTGACCGACAATCTTGCCCGGCAAAGGTGCATCATCACTGACATAAGCATTGATCAGTACCGGCATATTCTGGACCCGATAGGCTCTGTTCAATGCGTTCTTAAATTCTTCGGAAGTTTTAGCAGTAATACCAACACCGCCAGCCGCATCGGCAAATTTGGCGTAATCCATATCCTGTAAGTCGATTTGATAATTTAATTGGCCGGCGGCCTGTTGTTCGTATTCAATAAAGGCCAGCTTTGAATTATTGAGTACGATATTAATTAATGGTAACTTGTATTTAACCGCCGTAATGAAATCCTGCATGACCATTGCAAACGCACCATCACCATTAACCGAGATAACCGGTCGATCGGGATAATTTATTTTTGCTGCAATCGCTCCCGGTAATGCACATCCCATTGTCCCTAAGTAAGAGGACAAGATAAATTTTTGTGTTGGTGATACGTTTAAGAAACGGGCGCTCCAAGAGGTGGCTGTTCCAACATCAATTGAATAAATTGTATTAAGCGGTGCCGTTTCATTAATATCGTTAAATAATGCTTCGGGTGCAACTGGTTTGGAATCGAGTTCACGTTTGCCGGTCATCCAACGATTCCAGTTAGCAACATTTTCCTGACAGGCCTTTAAGAAACCATCATCAGGATGGAGGATCGTTGTTTCAGAAGAATTAAGTTGCTTTATAACGTCTTTGATATCGGCTACCAATCCAACATCAGCCGGATAACGTTTTCCGATTGCTGATGCACTGGTATTGATTTGGATGCTTTTGGCCGTCCCTGGTTTGGGCAAGTACGCGGTATAGGGATAATTTGTGCCGAACATTAGAAGCAGATCGGTATTTTGCATGGCTTCATAAGCCGGCTTTGTCCCCAACTTACCAACATTTCCCAGCGAATTAGGATGATTGTCGCCAATGATCCCCTTTGCGGGCAACGTTGAAATAAACGGAATATGGTTTTGCTCTAAGAAGGCCGCAACCTGGCTGCCGGCTTTTTTTGCCCCCAAGCCAACCAATGCAAGCGGTTTTTTGGAATCACGAATCAGTTTAGCGGCTGTATTAAGTCGATTGTCATCTATTTGTGGTGATGTCAATTGGAAAGAAGAAGCGGAACTGATATAGTGGTCGCTGACCCTTTGTTCCGGAAGGTTATCCGGAATGGTTAAAACTGCGACTCCATGTTTCTCATAAGCCGTTCGAATGGCTTCATCAACGATTTCAGCTAAATTGTCAGTGGCAGAAATTAGTTTATTATAGACCGCAACGTCCGCAAATAGTTGTGGTGTATTCACTTCTTGGAAGTATTCCTCGTTTAAAAACTGGGTATCAACCTGACCAAGTAAAGCCAGTACTGGCACGTGATCCATTTTGGCATCATAAAGGCCATTTAACATATGAATTGCGCCTGGCCCACCGATTGAAAGACAGACACCAAGCTTACCGGTTAACTTAGCCTCGGCCGCTGCTGCCAAGGAAGCAACTTCTTCGTGACGGACTTGGACAAATCCGATCTGATCCTGTTGTTTGCGTAAAGCATCGACAGTTGTATCGATGGAATCCCCCGGTAGTCCATAAACGTGTTTTACATGCCAATCAATTAAGACGTCGACTAATTGTTCAGAAGCTTTTTGAGCCATATTGCGTCATCCTTTCCATAAACGATGTTAAGAAAGCTTACTTTCATTGTAGACAATTTAAATGGAATTGCAAAAACTAGAATTATTAATATGGTAGATTGTAAAATTAATCCGAACGCTGTTCGGACAAAAAAGATCAGCTTCCTTTAAAATGGTGTTTACCACAAACCCATCTTTTAGGAGCTGATCTTTTGTCTAGTATAACCTATTCCGAACGAATTAAAATCGAAACCTTTTGTGAACTAGGGCTGTCCAATATCCAAATGGGCGTTCGGCTGAACCGATCACCGTCAACAATTTCTTATGAATTATCTCGATGTCAACCTTATCAGGCTGAATTAGCACAAACAGATGCCGAATACAAGCGATCACGATGTGGTCGGAAAACTAAGCTGAGCGATGAGTTAAAGCAAAAAATTCTCAACCATTTACGTCTAAGCTGGTCACCAGGAATGATTGCTCACGAATTTAAACTAGCGACTAAATCTATTTATAATTGGCTAAATCAGGGGAGAATTGATTTCTCCTTGAATGATCTACCTGAACATGGCGTACGCCAACGGCGTAACGTTGACCAACGATCCAAATATAATCAATCTTTGGGGCGATCAATTGAACAGCGTCCCATGATGATTAATCAACGTAATCGCATCGGCGATTTTGAACTAGATACAGTCGTTGGTCCTCGTGGGCATAGTAAGGCAGTTTTATTAACTTTAATCGATCGCAAATCACGGTTCCTTTGGGCATACCGGTTAAAAGATCGGACGACAGCGACTGTTAATGAAGCACTAACTAAGTTCCTAAGAAGCTGTTTAGTATCTTTGATTTTGACCCAATAATTTGATAAACTACTGTCAAAAAAGTTGGTGATCATATGCAACATTTTAGTCATCATTACCAAAGCGATATTTCTCGGCAACAATTCGATTTGATCCGTCAGGATCTGGAAGCTTCAAGAAAACGAACTCACCCAAAACACATTGATCCTTATGATATCTTCTGTGCCATGCTCTATGTCCTTAAAAATGGCTGTACTTGGCGTGATTTGCCGGCTGATTATCCAAAGTGGTCCACCGTTTACTACTATTGGATGAGTTGGTCAAAAGCCCCCACCCCTGATAAACCAGCTTTATTAACTCAGGTTTTAAAAAAATTGTCGCTGATCGACGATTAAGGCAAGGGCGGTCAGCCCGAACTTCGTTCGTCATTTTAGATGCCCAAAGCATTAAGAACACCGCTACCGCTGAAAATAAGGGTTACGATGGTGGCAAGAAAATTTCCGGCATTAAGCGCCATTTAGCCGTTGACATCAATGGATTCCCGCAAGCTATCCATATTACCCGGGCTAACATCACTGATTGTGACGGGGCGATTGCCCTCGTCACCCTTAATTTAGAGCAGTTTAAATTGGTTCGAACCATGATGGTTGATAGTGGTTATACCGGCCAAAATTTTGCCAATGAGATTAGCAGTTTAACCTCAGCCAAGGTAATCGTCGTTAAAAAAAATGAGTTACACCAATTTTTGGTTATCCCCCAACGGTGGCTCATTGAACGTTCATTTAGTTGGTTGGGAAATTATCATCGTTTATGGCGTAACTGTGAGCGTAAGCTCAACACTAGTCTCATGATGGTTTCGTTAGCTTTTATCAGGTTATTTCTCAAAAGATACTAAACAGTTTCTAACCACTTTTAATGAGAGCGTAAAATATCATCATAATTCAATGTCTAGTTCGAAATTTATAATTAGAAACCTTTTTGGGGCAAATTACATGGATACTATTTCTTAGTTAAAATATGAGTCTAGTGACTATCGGTTGAAACTAAAGCAACTTTTTTGACAACGCTTACCAACATGCTGTAATCTTATTTAATATATAACAAATAGTCTATATACTCTTTTCCATATCTAAAATCATATGAATGGAGGTTATTGAAATGCCTTGGAATGAACAAAATTACCCACCATCAATGAAAAATTTGAAAAAAGTGGTTCGAAAAAAAGCTATTGAGATCGCAAATGCGCTTAAAGAAAAAAATTATGACGATAAGCGGGCCATTTCAATTGCTACGGAACAAGCGGAAAAATGGTATCAACATCGCTCTGATTTAAAAGACGACACTCCATTCAAGAAGAATTTAAGGAGGCATAGCTAATGATATCACTTTTGGAAAAACACCCAAACAAAATTACTCCTCATATACCAATAGAAAAGCCTAAAAAGCAATTACCACAAAGATTTCCAGTAAAGACTCCACCTGAACCCCCCCAAATAAATCCAGAAAAAATATACCCTGAAAAACAACCTGAAGAGCCGGTTAGGCGTGATTAATAAGCCGTTTATGTTAGATTACAAATTCCAATTTGAAGGGGGCCACATAAATCAGAGTGAATTCCCATGAGGCATACTAAATACAATATTGGAGACTACGTTTTAAATTGCAAATAATTCGGATTAAATTTGTAATCTACCTTAATCTATTTCGTTTAGTATCCTTTACTATATATAATAAGGAGGTCTCTAATGCTAGTTTTTCTGTCAACATCATTCATATCATCCAATGATAAGATGTGGTCACGAGTTGGCATAAATAAAAATCAACAATTCCCGCCATTGGCAATAGATTTAGGATGACGTTCCCTTAATTTTGAATGGTGTCCATGGTCTTAGTTAAATTTTTCTTGTTTCTGCCCAATTGATTCAATTCAGTAACTATGACAACACCACCTTAACAAATCATAATTTGGATAATAGTATGTTCCATTTGAAAGCTAAGTCTTAGAAACTGTTTGAGATCTCTAAAAGCGGCGTAGGAAAACTGAGACAAACGCTAAAGTTACCATCGTTGTACTGGTGTGCAGCTGTCGTTCACAGTTTTTCCAGAGCCGACGATATTTTTCCAACCAGCTAAAGGAGCGTTCAATTATCCAGCGTTGTGGCAACACTTCAAATTTAGGTAACTCATTTCGTTTGGCGACTTGGGTGGTCGCTTTTAAATTAAGCTGGACATCCATGGCGAAATTGCGGCCACTGTAACCACCATCAACCAATACACTTCGAACCCGGCGTAAGTTTTCGGCGTTTAAGGCTAACATGGCACTGGCGCCGTCACGGTCAGAGACATTGGCCCGCGTTAAATGAATGGCTTGCGGAAAGCCATTCATATCCACTGCTAGATGCCGCTTAATTCCGGAAATTTTCTTACCGGCATCATAGCCTTTATTCTCGGCCGTTTCGGTATTTTTAACACTCTGAGCGTCAACGATAATGAAGGAAGTTAACGCCGAACGATCCTGCTTGGATCGTAAGGTAGCGACAATTTTTTTAAAACCTGATCTAACAGTGATGGCTCTGCTGGCGTTGGTTGCCGAGACCATAAGCGAAAATACGTGTAGACCGTTTGCCACTTGGGAAAATCATGCGGTAATGCCCGCCATTGAGCGCCGGTCTTTAAGATATATAGAATGGCACAGAAAACGTCATATAAATCAACTTGCCGCGGCTTCGTCCGTTGACAAAAGTTTTCTAGTTCTGAGCGAATGACTTCAAACTGTTGGCGAGTAATATTACTGGGATAATTAGGCATAACAATTTCCTTTTTTGCAAAAGTATACCAAAACTCAATTTAGATCTCAAACAGTTTCTTATAATTAGCATAGGGTTAATGGCTCTAATCAAAATACCCGCAAAAGGCCTGCTCAACTAACAATTGAGTAGGCCTTTTGTAGTACAAATTAATCCTTATCACAACTAACCTCAATAGCACAACAGGTATAAATAGTGCCTAAAATCCCTAAATAAATTTCTCTCACAACTGTTTAATAAAGCGGCAATCCCCGTTGTACGTGATTAATTAAACATTCAATTCTTAAAACACCTATTTTTAAATCGACTTAAACCTTCGCTGTTGCGTGCGTTTACTAATCCCCGTCTTTCGTTCAATCATCTTATAAGTCATGCCTTGTTTTCGCAACTCATAAGCAAATCTGATCTGTTCATCAGAATACGTTTTCGGTCGCCCTTCCCGAAACAACGGATCATGTTGCTTGGCATACACTTTACCTTCTTGTGTGCGCGTGACAATCATATCGCGTTCAAACTGCGCAAAGGCGCTAAATATTGTAAAGACTAGTTGGCCAGTCGGCGTATTGTCAATTAAGCCCATATTCAAAATGTTAACTTTGACATTTTCTTTAAACAACTCTTGGATAATGGCTAAGGCCTCTCGTGTGTTCCGCGCAAACCGATCCAACTTAGTGACAATCAAAGTATCGCCTGTTTTTAGAACGCGCAACAGTTTTTGAAACTCCGGTCGTTCGGTAGTTGTGCCGGTAAACTTTTCTTGAAAGGTTTTTCTGCTCCTGCCAATTTTAGTAACTCAATTTGATTTGCTAATTTTTGATCAGTGGTACTGACCCGCGCATAGCCATATTTTATCTTTTTATCTCCTTACTTATGTCATTAAGTAATGACACGGTTCTAACCCTTTAATTATACAGTATCAAAAAACAGGCCACAACTGTTAAGTTGTGGCCCACTTTTACTGATGAAGCTTAGTTTCAAATTTTTCTTTGTATCACTATCTATTGTGAATAAATACTTTGATAAATAAGATCTAAGATTTTTGAGTTTCAATTTTTCTTTATACTAAACTAATGTAGGAAAGTTAAGGCAATGGATGCTTTTTATAGTCTAACAGAGTAGACTATATGCTTAAGAGGGTCACTGAATATGAAAAAGAGAAAGTTACTTGTCTTTGCTATTATAGCAGTTGCACTTATTTTTTTTGGGGGGATTTATCTAAATTCAGACATCTACGTAACACATCAAGTAAATACAAAGGTCAATAGAGTTATCCAGGCAGGAAATACAAAAGAACTTAAAAGAATCTCAAATGATAAAACAACTTACAAATTTTTAATTAGTTTATCCAATTCCACTCGCTGCAAAGATACGTCAGATTTTCAAGGCGGGACAAATAAGAATGCTTATTATGTAACTACACTTAATAAACAAAAAATAGGGGTTCACATGTATAAGGCCAGTTTATTCAATTGGAGGATTAAATATGTCGAAAAACAATAGAGTGTTTGTCATTTTCTTTTCGATTCTTTTATTTTTGACAGTTGGCATGAGTGAAAAAGCTTATGCCGAACAAATATCTGGAACTGTTCACAATGAGCTTGTAGGGACTTTTGGATGTAAGCTGATTTCTGAGACAACTTTTAAGAGAGGGTATAATGAATAAATCGTCTCTCAAAAGGAAGGAATTTTTACATGCCAACTCGTTACGACAAAGAATTCAAACAAAACATCATCAACCTATATAAACAAGGCGAATCAGCCGCCCAACTGGCCAGAGAATATGGCATTGGCTATTCAACCGTTCATAAGTGGATCCAGGGCCAAGCCAAAACTCAATCCGGTAAATCGCCAGACGAAATTAAAGCGATGGAAAAACGGCTGGCTTCCCTGTCTGAGGAGAACGAAATCCTAAAAAAAGCCCTGGGCTTCCTTGCGCAGAAGTAACCAATATTTTTGATTACATTCACCAAGAAAGCCATCACCACCAGGTAACTAAGATGTGCCGAATCCTCGGTGTTTCCAGAGCTCAGTATTATCGTTATCGATCCCCAAAGCCTTCAAAACGCCAGGCCGAAGATGAGGACTTAAAACAACGGATTCTGCGGATCTTTGCGGAATTCAAGCAGCGATACGGCGTTATGAAGATCCACCATGAATTGAATCTGGAACTTCAACCACTGCAGCGTCGGTGCAGCCCAAGACGGATTTCCCGGCTCATGAAGGAACTGGATATCCACTCCGTTACCGTCAATAAATGGAAAGCGGCTTCGGCTTCCAAAACCAAGGTTGAACAGCGTCTCAACTTGCTTAAGCAGGATTTCTCGACCACTGGTTTAAATCAAAAATGGACCGCTGATATGACCTATATTCAAACGAAGCGTAATGGCTACTGATTTAGTCTTAGAAGCTGTCCAAGATCTATGATTTTTGATATACTTCTATGTAAAAAGCGAGTTTAAGCTATGAAAAATTATCCCAGCAATATTACTCGGCAACAATTTGAATTAATTCGACCAGCTTTAGAAAATTTTCGTAAGCGAACTAAGCCTCGAAAATATGACCTCTACGAGGTCTTCTGTGCGGTCCTATATGTCTTGAAAACCGGTTGCCAATGGCGTCAAGTCCCCGGTGATTTCCCAGAATGGCGGTCAGTTTACAACTATTACAAAATTTGGTCAACTAAAGCTGAGCCTACGGCTGATTCTTTATTGGAACAAGTTTTAAAAAGATTGTCTTTACCTTACGATCTCAACAAGATCGTTCGGCGTTAACTTCCTTTATTATCGTTGACGCTCAGAGCGTCAAAAACACCGCTACTGCTGAAAACAAAGGTTACGACGCTGGTAAGAAAATCTCGGGGATTAAGCGCCATCTGGCAGTTGATATCAATGGCTTTCCGCAGGCCATTCACATGACGCGAGCGAACGTCTCTGATCGAGACGGGGCCAGTGCAATGATTGCTTTACATGCCATGCATTTACGCCAGGTTCAAAATGTCTTGGTTGATGGTGGTTATTCAGGCGTTAATTTTCAGCTCGATGTAGCCAGTAATTTAAACGCAACCGTGCAGGTTGCGAAGCGCAATGAGTTGCATCGATTCGAAGTCATGCCCCAACGTTGGGTAGTCGAACGATCTTTTAGTTGGCTAGAGAATTGTCGGCGACTTTGGAAAAATTGTGAGCGTCAATTAACCACCAGTCTGCAAATGGTCGTTTTAGCGTTTTTAGCACTATTACTTAAGAGATTTTAGACAGCTTCTTAAAGACCCTGGAAAGCGCGGTTAAAAATCGAACCATTACTGGGGACCTGATTATCCACACAGACTTAGGATCACAGTACACCAGCGATGATTACAACCAACGGTTAACAGAACTACATATCCGCCACTCTTACAGCCGTAAGGGGTGTCCATACGATAATGCACCAATGGAATCTTTTCATGCTTCCCTCAAAAAGGAATGTGTTTATCCAGTGCCGGTCTTTGAGAATTATGAAACTGCCGCTGCTGTCCTTTTTGAATATGTGCATGCTTTCTACAATAGGAAGAGAATTCATAGTTCACTGGGCTACCAGACCCCCTTACAAGTTGAAATCGCAACACTTACGAGCCAAATGGCCGCCTGATTTAATGCTTTCCATGGTTCAAATAAGTTATTAATCACGATTAATGATTTATTTGAGCTGTGGAAGGTAAACGCGGTTCTGAATGTCTCTTAAAACCTGTCTCAAATATTGACTTCAATCCAAAATTTAATTCAACTTTTGGCATAATGAAGTTCCTTTCAGATTTCACAAAGTCCTATTTAGAATTTACACCAATTATACGGACATAACCGGTTATCGGACCGGTCAAATAAAAGGACAGATAGAAAAGGGCGCCAGTGGTTCAATTAATGAACTCGCTGACGCCCTTTGATTTAGGAATGTAATGTTCCTTGCGGTATCTCTAACTTAGCCATACGGCCTGTCGAGGAGGTTAGTCGCACTTCCGATAACGTGCTCCCCAACCGCAGGCCTAGTGGCTAAGTCCGGACGGAGAACGATGCGTTCCGCATCAACCCCTGTCCTATCCTTAGCCCACGGCCTGCCTTATGGTTGGTCCGCACTCACTACTTGCCCGAGTCCCCGTAGTTGGAGAGAACGCGAGCGGATGGGTCGTCAACGTCGCAACCTTCCCAGTCGCTGTTTGGCATCCAGTAGTCCTTGATCCATTCGGCCTTGCCCGGGAAGAATTCTTCAAAGATGTCGCGGTAGAGCAAGGATTCCTTGGTAAACGGCGTCTTGTAGGCGTACTTTTCGCTGGCCTTGGCCACGTCTTCATCCGTGTACTTGGCGTCGGCGTATTCCTTTAAGTCGTCGACCAGGGAGTGACCAACGGCATCGGAGAAGGCCGCCTTTTCCCGCATCAAGATGTCGTCTGGCAAGTAGTCTTGTCCGGCAAAGGCCATCCGCAACAGGTACTTACCCTTGTCGTAGTGGTTCATCTTCATGTCCGGGTCTAAGGACATCACGTATTCCACGAAGTCGAGGTCGGCAAACGGCACCCGGCCTTCAAGGGAGTTAGCCGAGATGCAACGGTCGGCCCGCAGCACGTCGTACATGTACAGTTCACGAACCCGCTTCATCGATTCGCTTTGGAAGGCCTCGGCGTTTGGCGCGTAGTCGGTGTACTTGTAGCCAAACATTTCGTCGGAACATTCCCCGGTCAGGATCACCTTCAGGTCGGTCGTTTCGTGGATCTTCTTGCACAATAGGTACATTCCGATCGAGGCCCGGATGGTCGTAATGTCCCAGGTTTCCAGGGTATAAATAACCTTACGCAGCGCCCCTAAAACATCGTCGCGAGTCATGATGAATTCGGTGTGGTCAGTGCCTAAGTAGTCGGCAACTTCGCGGGCGTACTTGAGATCGATCGGGTTGCGGTCCATCCCGATCGCAAAGGTCCGTAACTTCTTGCCCGGCATTAACTTAGATGCGATCGAGCAAACCAGGGAAGAATCCAGGCCCCCGGACAACAGGTAGCCCACCGGAGCGTCAGCGTAGAGCCGCTTTTCCACCCCCTTGACCAGGTAATCACGGATGCCGGTCGTGGCTTCTTCAAAGCTCGGCGTGTGCATCCGGGTAACCATGGCCGGGTCGCGGTAGGTAACGAACTTTTCGCCGTCGTAGTAGTGGCCCGGTGGGAACGGGAAGATTTGGTCGCACAAGTCCATCAGGGTCTTGGCCGTGGAACCAAAGGCGATTTCGCCCTTCTCCTTGGTGTAGCCGTAAAACATTGGCCGGATCCCGATCGGGTCACGTCCGGCCACGACCTTCTTGGCCACCTTGTCGTATAAGACGAAGGCGAACTCGGCGTCGAGCATCTTGCACATGGTGTCCAGCCCGTACTTACGGTAGAGCGGGATCAAAACTTCGCAGTCACTAGAGCTTTGGAAGCTGAAGTCGTCTTTTACGTTCTCCTTGAGCTGTAAGAAGTTATAGATTTCCCCGTTGCAGACCAGGGTGCAATCTTCGCCCTTGAAGGGTTGCATCCCGTCATCGGACAGGTCCATGATCGCCAGGCGGTTGAAACCAAACATCACCGCGTCTTCTTCAACGGTTTCGGTCATGTCCGGGCCGCGGTCAACGTTTTTCTCCAGGGCGTCGCAAAAGGTCGTTAAATCAAATTCCTTAGAATCAACAGCTAAAAATCCGCACATTGTAAAGTCTCCTTTGTGGTTAAACCGTGGATGAAAAAAATAAGCCTTTCACCCCTTGCTTTTTTGACAAGGGACGAAAGGCTTATTTCCGCGGTACCACCCAAGTTGGCTAGGGTATTACTAGCCCACTTTTCATTGAGTACAAACATACTCATCCGGTGGTAACGTTCCGGTCACGACTAAGCCTACTTTGCAATGCATTTGGGTTAGTAATCTTCGAAAGTGTTATTCAATCGCAGAGGGTTGGTCAGGTTTCCACTAGCCCTGACTCACTGGACAAATCAACGACCTACTCGTCTTTCTAATTTTTCTCTTATTTAATTTTTTCCAATTCTAGCGAACTTTATTTAAGTTGGCAAGCCCCTAAAGCGATTTTTTTGAAAAAAGTGCCACGCCCCGACCAAAAAAGGGGCCAAAACGGGGTGAAGAACGAACTTCTCAAATCGGGGTGCAGATCCGGTTCGGAAGTGCAAAAGCGCACCCAAAGAAGCTTATTAACCCTTTCTAATAAATCGGCTAATAATTGATTCTATAATAAAGTATGGGTAAAGAAAGCAAGTAGGGGAGGTTAATTCACCCATCGGGGGCGAGAAGTAGACGAAAAACGCACCAATGTAATTGAATTATGGTGATTATTTATACGCTCAAGCATCAGTAGACAATATATAGGTCGTCTCTCTAGCGCCACAACTTCTATTTGGTAACGGCCTGTTCTGGGATTGTCCTCAACGACTGGCTAACTTGTTCTTGCAATTTACGATCTTTTTATATTGCACTTCTTGCGATATCTGATAAAAGTTGTTCGCTTAATACCGGTATTACGGGCGACGTCTACATCACTCATGCCCGTCTGATAAAGCTTAAAAGCATGTAGTAAGCGGGGATCATCTTCGGTATATTGGGGTTTGCGCCCATGATATTTCCCCTGCTGTTTGGCCAGAAAAATCCCCTGTTGTTGACGCTCAATAATCCGCTTCCGTTCACTTTCGGCCTGATACTTATACAGTTCAATGATTAAGTTAGTCATCAGTTGACGCAAGTTAGGATCCGCAATCCCCGTCATGGACGGCAAATTCAACACATCTAGGGTGGCACCTTTGTTCTGAATGGTGTTCATAATCTTAGTTAAGTCCTGGTTATTTCTGCCTAAGCGATCTAATTCAGTGACCAGGACAATATCACCCTCACGAATATAGGCCAACATTTTTTGCAGTTCTGGCCGATTAGTGTTAGCCCCACTTAATTTATCCGTAAATAATTTATCAACGCCTCTTAAAGCCGCTAATTGTCGATCTAAATGTTGCTCCTTGGAACTCACACGCGCATAACCAATTTTAGCCATTTCCAGTTCTCCTTTTGGACAGTCCTAATGAACACTTTTAATGCCTAGTATAGCACAGAAGCAAAAAAGGCCACTAGGGTATACCCTATTGGCCGTTTTTGATCCATTATCAATGGCTTTTTAAATTAGGGCCTAGTACTTTTTGATAACAAAAAAAGGCATCTAAGCCTCCCTAGTGCTATGCTTTAAGCGACGAAACTCAAGATAAGCGGGGTAGGAATAGATGTCTCAACTAGATAATCCACTTAAATTACTGGGAATTACAGACACAAACATTCAGGTGTTCGGTACTCGTGAGGAATTTCATGGTCGGGGCTCGGGTCGCAAAAAGTATTTGGTCATCCAGGCAGAGCTTACCTACACACTCAGGCGCTGTCCCAGCTGTGGATACAATACGTTGCACCCTAACGGACACAAGCTCACTCATGTCGCGGTCGTCTTGCCTGACAATCCGGTCTTGTTTTTAATCATCAGATTCTTCGCGTAACGGTAGTTGGTTTTGATCTTGCTATTTTGATAAGCACGACTGGCGGTCTTAACGCTGGCTGCATTGGCGGTGAAGGCTGGTGCGATACTGCCAAATCCTAATAGGGTTGAAGCAGAGATCATGAGTAGCTTTGATGTTAATTTCATTGATTAATCCATCCTTTTTCTATTGGTTTTTATCCGGTAAAATATTGTATTTGGTGACTAAGCGGTGAAACAGCTTCTCCCATGGTTTGTAAAATAGCGCGATGAGAAAGGCATTGGATGCTGCGTGGAACGTGTCAAATGGAAAGAAACTGGCCGCAAAAGCCAAGATAAAACTCTTGATGGTCAGCGGTGATACGTAGGCCAGGGCGTACCAGAGGTCCATGATCCAGCCAAACAAATAGCCCCAGACGCAGGCAAACACGATCATAAAAATCAGACTATGGGACAATCGGGCCTTCATGAAGAGGCCAGCGGTTAACCCCATTAAGCCCCAGGCGACCATCTGCCAAGGCGTCCATGGTCCTTGACCCATAAACATGTTGGAAACCAGTGCCGTGGTAGATCCTGTGATAAAGCCCAGTTCCGGGCCGAGACTGACACCGCTTAGAATTACGACGAAGCTGGCTCCCTGCACACCAGGAATGGCGCCCAGTGGGACCCGGGTGGCAACCGCCAACGCGATCAAAACGGCGACAAACACCAACGTTTGGGTGCTGATTGGATCGTGTTCGAAGCGCCAGTACGCGGGTAAAAGGCTACAGATTAGGCACATAAAGCTAAATAATAGGTAGTGCTTTCCCTTCAATAAGACAATGAATAGCAGAAAAATAAACATTAACAATAACGCAATTAATAACCGATACCGGTTGAGTAACGAAGATTGTTTCAAGTAACACTCACCCCCTTTCTGGATGGTTCGCCAGCTTCAGATCGACTGGCAGTAGGGCGTCCTTAACCTGATCACGGGCAATCCGGTTAATTGGCGTGGTGAAGAAAAAGTTATCGGCAAAAAATGATTGCGTGGCAAGCAGCGTGTTGAGATGGCCATCAAACATAAACGTGCATTTGTCGGCAAATTTAGCACAGAATTCCATGTCGTGGCTGGCAATCACAATGGTCATACCGGCTTGTTGGTACTGTTTCAGCAGGTTGCCCACCTGAATTTTGGTGTAGGGATCCAGTCCCTTGGTTGGCTCGTCCAGAACCAACAGATCAGGGGTCGCCATCAGTGCGATTGCTAATCCAACCAGCTGTTGTTGGCCGCCACTAATGTCAAATGGATTTTGTTTCTCAATACGGTTCAAATGAAATTGATTAATCATATGGTCAACTTGGGCCTTAGCGTCTGGCAACCGTAATTCAGCCGCCTGAACTTCCAGCTCCTCACGAACGGTATCGGCTGTAAATTGGAGACGGGGAGTTTGCGATAGAAATGCCAGTTTGGCCATTCGCTGGTTAATGGCCATTTTCCAAACTAACTGGTGGACGAAACGAATTTTGCCGTGCTGCGGCGTCATTAGTCCACAAATCAGCGTTAACAGGGTTGATTTGCCGGAGCCGTTTTTGCCGATAATTGCCAACCACGTACCGGGATTAATCGCCAGGTTCAGGTGATGGAGGACGTTATGTTGGCCGTCGAAGCTAAAGGAAATGTTATTGACGGTTAGAATTGGTTTTTCGGCTGGGGGTAATTGCGCAACCTTGCCGCCGGTCGTCACTGATTGAAATTGAAGATGGTGAGTCCGAATCGCCGACTGGGCATCGGCTACTGAAATCGGCAATTGGGAGGTTCGAATCTGTTGATCTAAGAAGAGCTTGGGAATTGACGGTACGAAATAGGTCAAGTGGGCATCAGTGGCCATTTTTGCCAAGCCGCTGTGGGGATCACCGTCAAAGGTCAGGTGGTAATCCTGCAGGAGAATCATCCGGTTGGCCATGGCTGCTACCGTGCTCAGCCGGTGTTCAGTCAACATAATTGTAATCCCTAATTCTTGATTAATCCGCCCTAAAACGGTGAGAAAATGCTGAGCGGTCGGCGGATCCAACTGGGACGTGGGTTCGTCCAGTAAAATTAATTTTGGGCGCAAGATGAGAACCGAAGCCAGGTTTACCAACTGAAGCTGGCCGCCGGATAATTGATGTATTTGGCGATCGAGGTTTTGATCCAAACCTAAGAAATTTGCCAGTTCGGTAATCCGGCGTTCGATTTCATTGCTGGGACAGCCAATATTTTCTAATGGGAAGGCCAGTTCTTCGATCACCGTTGCCATCACCGGCTGGGTTTGTGGATCTTGGGCCACATAGCCGACGGTTTGGGCACTCACCAACTTCGGCATGTCAGCAACCGGTGTTTCGGCAATTTGAACGTCACCAGTTCGGGCTCCTTTGGGCATGAGCTCCTTTTTCAAATGGTTAAGCAGGGTCGTCTTGCCACTGCCGGTATTACCGGCAATCACAATAAAATCGCCGGGGTCAATGGTGAAGTTGACGTCGTCCAGAACGGGGGTTGATTGATCGGGATAGGTGAACGTGAGATGGGTCACGGTAGCTAATTTTTGCATGAACGATAGACCCCCTCTGAGATTAATGGTAGTAAGAATAGGAGTGCCGTGACGACGATGGGCCAAGTATCGCCCGGCGTAAAAATGGTGGTGAAATTGGCGACTGAACGACTGGTGCCCATTGAAAGAATCCGGACGCCGATAGTTGCAACTAGCATGACGGTGGCAATCGTGATGAACAGCAGGTCACTAAACTGCCAGTGATACGAGCGGTAGTGGGTCCGCTTGGCGGCGCCAAATCCGCGGGCGTCCATTAAATTGGCGGTTTCCATCGCAGAAGACAGGGCGTCCTGCAGAAGAATTTCGAAGATGTGGAGCGTTTTTTGGGTGCGGGTCTTCAATGATCCATTAACCACGTCGACGTTGCGGGTTTTTTGCAGGCGCAAAATCCGTTTGAGCCTATCGGTGAAGCTGGTGACCAGCGTAAACGAAATGGTGACCAGTACTGCCAGCCGGGGCGCAATCGGCGAGAACACGTAGATCAGCTTGCTGGGGGTCAGAACCGCGTTTAGGACTGAAAAAACAAACAGCATTGCGATCAGGACAATTGCCATCGCAATGCCGTACAGAAATGCCGGATACGAAAATTTGAACGTCAGAATGCCCCATTTGAAATGCCAAAGAATCGGCGGAAACTTTTGATTGAGGAGCGTATTGAAAAATAGAATCATTAATAGAAATGAAACGGCGTATTTCAGTTGGCGCGCCGTCTTTTGGCCGCCAAGGTAGTAGGTGGCTGTGATCGTGAGCGCGATGAACTCAGCCACCGCGACCGCCACGTGATTAAACAGCAGGAGGCAGACGATCAGCTCAGTAAAGTACAGCGTGAGCGCTACTGGATGAAGCTGCGAAAAAAACGTCATCTTGATTGGGGTGTGTGTCATGGAAAATCCCGACTTTCTAAGGGTTAGTAAGCCCTTTCAACAGTATATCATCGTTGCCAAGGGTGGTAAACGGCATATCTTGTGTGGTGGCTAGTATTATTTTGAGGCGTTTTTAAATGGTGAAATTTGCGAACTGATTTATCACCTTTTGGATATTATGTACAGCCTTTTTACACCATTTTTACACTAAATTTACCGTGACCTGCTAAGCTGTCATTTATACGGGTTCATCCGAACAAGCGAGGTGGTTAACACGTAAATAACTTTCTGAAAATCATTGAAAGCAATCTGGTTGATGAGCTGAATACGCCAGAAAATCATGAAAACCTAAAGCGGCTGCGCAGCTATCTTCATCGTCGCTGGGTGGATATTAAGCCGTTTAAGATGCGTCATTTGTCAGTAATTAAGGCAATTGGCTGCTGTGAGAGCAATCACCGTAAATATACTTATCGCGTCAAAGGGCAAGGAAAATACTGGTCAGAAGATGGTGCCGAAGGAATTCTGCGTGTACTGACTTGTATCAAAAACAATGAGCTGGAATACTGGCTTAGCAGTGAGTTTGCAGGTGGACAGCTCGATATTGGTGATCAGGAAGAATTGAAAGGTGCAGTTCGTGCCAGCCTAAGAAAGACGCATGAAGCTCGTCTAGGCATTCATCATGGTGCAATCGAAAGCTTAACAGCAGGTCATAGCTATTTGGATGATTTCGGCAGAAAATTAAGTCAAATAAATATTTAAGAAATTAAGGTCAGACTAATGATTAATAGCCTACCGCAAAAATATTGACACTTACGGACTTCGTAGCCCCATTCTAAACAAACGCGCGCCATGCTATAATGATTAATGCTAAAAAGTATAATGAACCGGAAAAAGGTGAAAAGCCTTTACAGCCCCTTCGCTACTGTAAGATTGACTGAAATGTCGCAACTCACTGGCTAAAGCTGGGAAGAAGACATTTGGGGATGAGATCAAGTCAGGAGACGCTTATTATACTGATTGCAAAGTTTCTTAGGGTCGACTTTGTCAATTAATAATAAACTTTCCGGGATTAGTCTGCCCAAAAATGTCGGACGTTAGTTATTAATGATAGAAGATGGCTCTAGCTAGGGTACTAGCTAGGCTTTTTTTGTGTTGCAGAAAGTCTAACCAGTCCAGCATTAATAGCGGTTAACGACCGTTAAATTTGTTTTGGGGAGCGTTCAGTAGTGAAAAGAAAACAATTTCTATATTGGCTTTCAATTGTATTAGGGATTTTTCTGATATTTTTCAGTGGTGGTAATTCATCCAGGGCTGATACAGCATCAGACGTCAATTCGGCAATTTCCACTGGGTTAACGGAGATCGCGCAACAAGGGTCCCAAATTGATGCTTGGGATGCCACATGTTTAGTGTTTGGGGACAACGGCATTACTGATTTGCAGGCTCAATATGCTTACAAATCAATTCTTAAGAATAACGACTTTCTCAGTGGTGGCAGTCAAGGGTTAAACGGGATCTCTGATGTTTCTGCCGTCAATGGTTTGGTGGCAATCGGCAAAGATCCAACTAATGTGAATGGTAAGAATTTAGTTGCTGACATTGTAAAGGATGCAAATAATCCTGCCAGTGATTATTCAATTGTTAATGATTTGGAAGCTTTGAGTACTGGTAGTTATGGTCAGGCAAGCGAAACTGCCCGAACTTCTTTAACCAAGAAGTTAATTGGGATGCAAGATCAAAAAACAGGTTTGTGGAACGGGTTTGATAAAGTTGATTATACCGCTCGGGCAATATTAGCATTATCGATGAATACGAATCAACCAGGGACTGCAGACGCTTTAAACACGGCAGTTAAAGCGGTAAGTAATCATCTTTATCAAGAAAATGGCGGATTTGCTGATAGTAGTAACACAATGTTTGGCGCTGAGAATGCCTACGATGATGTAACAATGACTAATGCCCTTGCCTCTGCCGGCGTAAATGTTTATGTACCATTAAAGGGGAAAACTGATTATGTTGCCCCTGTTCAAAGAGTTCTCGATCAACATCCGGTTTCCGCTGGGAATTCCGCAATGCTGATTCAACAGGCAACCTGGACATTTGAACAGGCCCGATTCACCAGAAATGGTGGTAAAGGATCCATCTTCGCTTTCAATCAAGCGGATGCGGCGAAACCTGGTGAGATTGTCAGTATAAAGGCGGCCGCAATTACCAAAAAGCAGTCAATCATCAATGATCCTCAGGCAACGGCCGCTACCAAGAGTGACGCCCTTAACCTGGTAGATCAAATACTAGCGACGTATGTTTCGAAGTTAAGCGCTGATTCAACCAGCAGTGCTGCAATCGCCGATCGAGCAGCTGGGGTTACGGCTTTTAATCATGTAACCGTTTCTCATGCCGCACCAGCAACGCCCGTAACGCCACCAACTGTTACGAACAATAACGTAACGGTTGTCAACAATCCGGCCAGCTCTTCCAGTGCATCGAGTTCATCATCAGCAACATCCACTTCTTCATCTAGTAGTGTGCCAATAAGTACGCCGACTGTTTCCGGGAAGCCTGTTAAAAAAGCAAGTCATCGTTCCATCGTATATGCACTGACAACTGTCAAACTATATAGAAGTTCGAACTTTACTAAATCGAATCTGACGAAGACCTACAAGAAACGTGCCCGGATTAACCGCCCAATGTTCCTGGTTATCAGCCAGCAAACGAACAAACAGGGCCATGCGATCTATCGAGTAAAGGACACGAATTCAGGCAAAACCGGTTATACGCTTTTTGGTTCAAAGTATTTTGCCCACGCCTACTATTCCGCAAAGGTGACCCGCATTAAAGTCATCAATCCTAAGGGAATCAACGAGTATGGTAAGGTTAACTTAACGAGCAAGAAGCGCCACGTTAAAAAGAATGCGTCATTAAGCGTCAGAAAAGTTGTTAACTATGGGCGTTCCAACCGGATGCAACTTACAAATGGCCGCTACATCACTGCTAACAAGAAGCTCATCTTGGCTACTAAGATCAAGAAGAGCTCCCAAAATACTCGTCCAAGCACACCTACGGCCACAACCACAGGGACGTCAACGAGTACCCCACCGACTAACTCAGGGTCAACAGCGACTACGACAACGACGACAAACTCTAAGCCGACGGCAACGACGGGGACAGCCACAGGGACAACCACAACTACTAATAATTCACCTAGTGCCACGCCAACTTTGCCAGTGGCACCCACAAATCCTGTTACGCCATCAAACGATGCTAAAACCATCACAACCACTATTAGTATTCATGCCGATGGGGCGACCATCGCAAGTGGCAGTATCAAGGTTAACAGTGGGGCCAGCGCATTGGATGCCTTGCAGGCATTTGCCCAGCAACAAGGATTGGCTTTAACTTATACAGGATCGGGGGCTACTGCATACGTTACCGGAATTAATGGTTACAATGCTGGGCCAGCCGGGACAATGACTGGATGGCTTTATTCAGTTAATGGCACCGAACCTAGTTCATCGATGGGTGTTTATACTTTGAAAGATGGCGATTCAATTTCGATGACCTACAATAAGTAATTCTTCATCTAACAATCAAATATCAAAATGGTTGGGGGAAAATGAGGCCCCAGCCACTTTTATGCATTATCTAAGGAGATCACAACTATGAATAAATATATAAAATCAGTCTTGACTTCTGCAACTTTGGTTATCGCCGCTTTGACGCTCTCAACAACTACCAACGCTGCATCAATTAGGAAGGCTAGTACCGGCACCATTCACAGCAGCATTGCCCGTACTTATTCCTATGCCAAAAAGATGATTAAAGAAAATAAGACCGGACTTTCCGGTCAAAGCAGTTCTATTTTTAGTAAGAAACTCAATCCTGATACTGGTGCGACTGCGGGGTACTCTGACTTTCTGTTAGGGCTCAAGGGAAACGGTTATAAATTTAATACCAAGGAAAAAACGTTGCTGCGAAAAAACTTGGTAATCAAAAAGACAACCCCTGCTGGAACAATGGCCAATGCCGTGATGGCCGTTCAGGCGATGGGGCTCAACGCTAGAGATTATAAGCCATATGGCCACAAAAAGGGAATCAATCTGGTAACCAAGTTGTACCGGACAAGTGTTTCCAAACAAACGACAAGTGCCCAGGCACAAGTGCTGATTGCCATTTCGATGAGCTCAAAGTTCAAGCAGCCAAAGGGAGCGAAGTTTAGCAAAGCAAGCTTGAGTGCTCGGCTATTGAAAGCTCAATTAAATAATCACGGTTGGACGTATAATAACCAACAAGGAGTTAGGGATGCCGACACGACCAGCATGGTTCTAACCGGTCTGGCTCGAGGAAAGGTTAATACAACTAACGTCAAGGACAGCTTGCTGAAGGGGCAAAAATTTCTTACTGGTATTGTGCAGCCCAGTGGTGCATTTGGCTACACGTTTAATGGCAAAACAACGCCAAATGCCAATTCAACCGCTGAAGCAATTATTGCCCTATCAAATGATTTTGGCATGAAGAAATATGTGAATAACACGGCGATGAAAACAAGTCAAACTAGGACGCCGCTTTATGCAATGCTGACCTATGTCAATAAATCCGGTTCAATTAAAAACGCAGCTACTCAGCTCTATGGTGTCGGTCAGGTAAATTTAGCGGTTGCCGCTTATAAAGCTGCTTTAAAGAATCGTTCAGTTTACACGATTAATTAATCGCCAAATTTTGAGTGAGAGGTGACAAAACAATATGAAAAAAGCAATTGGCTTCATTCTTGCGTTCATTCTCACAATTGGAATCGCTTTTGGTGCCCAACAGGTGATTTCATCGAGAGACGCAGCCCCTAAGCCGACAACTTCTAAACAAGTGACTTCTTCAAGTTCAAGTTCGACCAGTTCAAGTCATCTTAAACAGCCAAGTCACCAGCAAAAAGCAAAGGGTGCAAGCAAAGCAAAACCAAAAGCAGATAGGCGGGCTCAAAAAACAGCCAACAAGCCCCAAACTGCTAGTTCTCAATCAAGCACAAGCCCTAATCGGACAACCGGATCCAGTGCAAAGGCAAGTCCTAACAAGGTCGCTAAAACTAAGCGGTCAAATGCCCCTAAATCTGATAAGCTGGGTAAAATTAACCACAAAGCAGAAACCAAGGTGTTTCAGGATACGCATCATGCGGCTAAAAAGTCGTCTAATGCTAAGAATACAATTCAAATCCATTTAACGATTGATGGATACAAAAAAGTTTTCTATTCGAAGCGGATGCGCGTTAAAAAGGGCGCCAACGCGTTTTCAATTTTAAAGCAAACGAACCTGAAGTTTAGTTATATTCCGGGCCCCTCCGTTTACGTGAACGGCATTAACGGCCTCAAGGAAAATGACGTTAAGGCCGGTTCCGGTTGGATGTTCAGTGTTAACAAGAAATTTATTGACCATGCTGCAAACTTAACGAAGCTTAAGAGTGGGGACAACGTTCGTTGGTACTTTACAACGGAGGGATATTAACTGATTAGATCCCGCTAATATTGATTCAAACAAAGCGACTGCTGCCAAAGGGAGGGATATATTCCTTTGGCGGTGGCCGCTTTTAATGATTATTCTCTTTTAGAGCTTTCTCCAAAAAATGCCGAAAAATTTTGGACAATTCTCCAAACATAAATGGCGAAAAAGAGGTTATATTCCTTTGATAAGGGATCACTCGATAATCCGGGGGAATTTTTGAGTGGTAACCAAGCTATTTTTCTAGAGGGAGTTGTTTTTTATGAATAAATTGAATCAATTACTAATAATTGCAGCGGCTTCAGTGGGGGCTTCATTTTTATTATTGACAGGGGTTCTAATGCCAGCTTTTGCTGCCACCAGCCCCACTTCCACGACCCAAACATCACCGATCACAACTATTGCCACTCAAGACCAAGCAGAGGACAATAACAGCGGCACCCTTGACGGAGGTGTCACTTGGCAAATTGCGAACGATAACTTGACGATTAGTGGTGGAACCATTGGGTCTAGAATTTTTGGTGTTGGAAAGTATTTCCATTCCAAAAGTACTAGGCCCTTTTTGATAACAAAAAAAGGCATCTAAGCCTCCCTAGTGCTATGCTTTAAGCGACGAAACTCAAGATAAGCGGGGTAGGAATAGATGTCTCAACTAGGGACTGTCTGAAAACTAAAAATTCAGGTATAATCTGAGGAAAAACGAATCGAGGCATTCCGATGACAACACCTAAACGATACGAACTGGAAGATGCTCAGTGGGACCGAATCAAAGGATACTTCCCGCCATACCGGACTGGCCGTCCATCAAGCCTAGACAACCGTACCGCCCTCAACGCTATCCTCTGGCTCATGCGCAGCGGGGCTCCTTGGCGTGATCTACCTGAACGCTATGGCTCTTGGAAAACGGTGTATAGTCGCTTCCGAGCCTGGGTAAGTTCAGGCTTGTTCGAACAGGTTTTTCTCGAATTGATTGACGATCCCGACATGGAAAACTTGAGCTTAGATTCAACGATCGTTCGAGCGCATCAAAAGGCCACTGGGGCAAAAAAAACGCCGAATGTATGGTCGAAAATCAAGCTATTGGACTAAGTCGAGGTGGCCGAACGACCAAGATTCACGCACTCGTTGACGGATTAGGGAATCCCTTGGGTTTTCGCCTAACAGGTGGTCAAGTACATGATAGCCAAGTTGCCAGTGAGTTGCTGGAAGGCTTCGATATTTCTCAATCAAATATTATCGCGGATAAAGCCTATGGCACCGCGAAACTTCGCCAGTATATTGAAGATAAAGCAGGCGTCTATACCATTCCGCCAAAGGAAAATACCAAAGACAAGTGGACCTGTGATTACCACGTTTATTGTGAGCGCCATTTGATTGAGAACTTCTTCAATCAGTTGAAGAACTTTCGTAGGATTGCAACGCGTTATGATAAGCTCGCTCATGTTTATCTGGCTACGGTTTACATTGCCTCAATTTGCATCTTACTTAAGTAGTTTTCAGACGGACCCTAGATAATCCACTTAAATTACTGGGAATTACAGACACAAACATTCAGGTGTTCGGTACTCGTGAGGAATTTCATGGTCGGGGCTCGGGTCGCAAAAAGTATTTGGTCATCCAGGCAGAGCTTACCTACACACTCAGGCGCTGTCCCAGCTGTGGATACAATACGTTGCACCCTAACGGACACAAGCTCACTCATGTCCACATTGCAGGACCCATGGACCGGCCCGTAATTCTAGAGCTAAACAAGCAACGCTGGCGTTGTAGTAACTGCCATAGCACTTGTACGGCCACCACTCCAGTGGTATCAACCAACCACGCCATCGGTCACGGACTAGCGACTCATGTGCTGAAGCTAGCCAGTAAATCACTCCCGGCTAAGACCATCGCCAGTCTCACCGGTATTTCGACAAACTCAGTTCAGCGTATTTTGACGGCTAATATTCATCCACACGCGAGCCGCCGGTTACCGATTAATCTATGCTTTGATGAATTCCGTTCCACGCACGGCTCCATGTCGTTTATTTGCATTAACGCCGACACTCACAAATCAGTTAAAGTACTTAGCGACCGCCTTAATAGAACCATCAAACAGTTCTTTCTTAGTCAGTACAGCACCGCAGAACGGGCCGCGGTTCAACGCGTCATCATGGACATGAACGCCTCCTATCAGGCATTCGTGCACGAACTATTCCCTAACGCCGAACTCATTATTGATCGGTTCCACATTATTCAATTAATGGGCCGGACGATGGATACCATTCGCACTCAATGTTTAAAGCAACTCGACAAGCATTCGCGGGAATATAAAGTACTGAAATCACTATGGTGCCTATTCCACAAGGCCAACCCTGACGCACAAAAGAGCCGCTACCTCTTCGGCCTGAATGAGTACTCGACCGAACAGAACGCTATTGATATTGGAACCGATACGTTTCCGACCTTCAAAACAGCTTATGAAACCTACATCGATCTCCACGATGCTTTGATGGGGCGTCACGCTGATGAACTCAAGAATATCATCACTAACTATCAGCCTAACGGCACGCCCCTAGATCCGGCCATGCATACCCTACGAAAGAATCTTAATGGAGTAACGCCGCCAAATCGTCCTACTCTAACGGACCGATAGAGGGCATCAACCGTAAGATCAAGGAGCTCAAACGTGCTTGTTATGGCTTCTCCAATCAAACCAATATGTTCACACGCGTCTACCAGCTGATTGCCTAGATTATGGGGTCAATGGAACATCCATACGAAAAGTAGCGGTAGGAAGACGAATTAGTGAAGTATGAATTATGCTTACTGTTCGTCTTTTCGTTTGAGCTTTTTTAGTTTGAGCCGGTTTACTTCGCGATAAAAAGTGCCAGCCGAAATCTGATTGGTGGCCAAAATTTCTTTCACCGAATACTCGTTACTCCGGTACATCCGGATGGCAATCTTGAGTTTTTCCTGGGGAACTCGCGGCCGGCCAACCGTGACCCCGCGTCGACGACTAGCCGCAATCCCCTCCTTGACCCGATCGGCCAGCAAATTACGTTCTAATTCAGCAATCACACTCATCATTTGTAACATCGCCCGACCGGTGGGGGTGGCGGTGTCCATATTTTCTTTTAAGGAAACAAACTTTACTTGTTTTTGGTGCAGGAGTTGAATGAGATTTAAAATATCGAGGGTCTGTCGTCCCAACCGGGAAATACTTTCCACCACCACGACATCGTTGGCCCGAATGAGCTGGAGTAATTGATCAAGACCGGGCCGTTGGCGCTTGGTCCCTGTAAATTTTTCTTGGATAATTTTTTCGGCTCCATAAGCCTGCAGCTGATCGACCTGTCGATTTAAGTTTTGATCATCTTTGGAAACCCGTGCATAGCCAATAATCATTAAGAAACGCCTCCACTTTTAATTGATTTGCCAAAAAAAGCTATCTTTTGGCAATGGTTTATTATAAACTTTTTGAGAATGAGTTTTTAAAAACTCGTAAGCCCGTTAATTCAATACATAGAAATTATAACGGGTTCATTCCAAAAACTATAGTTTTTTTAAAACTTTGGAGGCTTATATGAATCAAGTTAACCAAATCCCAACCAATGTGAAAGGCCTAGGCAACTTTGCCGGCGCTCCCTCAACTGATCAATTGCGGTTATATTTTCAACTGACGGATTTTGACCGCGACTTAATTAAGGAAATGCGTTCGGCAGCTACCCAGTTGGGATTTGCCGTTCAGCTAGGGTCAGTCCGCTTTCTCGGCACCTTTCCAAATGATCTCCAACAAGTGCCCCAAGCCGTCATTGATTATCTAGCTTCACAGCTGTCACTCTCGGCACTGTCATTCACACAATATACACGACGCATGACGATTAGCCAACATCAGAATCTGATCCGGCAACGATATCATTATTGTAACTTCACGGATCCAACGATCAACCAATCCTTAACGGCATGGCTGCTAAAGCGGGCCAAGTACACAAATGAAACCAATCAATTACTGTCTGACATGTTACTGAAGAAGTGTTTAGATGAAAAAATCCTGTTGCCAGGAATCACGACTTTTGAACGGTTTGTCAGCCAAACCATTGAATTAGCCGCTGATCAAACTGACCAAGCGATTGCCGCAATCCCAACGGTAAGGGAAGTTCACCAACTAAGGAATCTATTAACGGCCGTCGAAACGCCCGTGTATGGGGCCACCATTCGCCTGGACGTCTTGCGAAAGCCGTTAATGGACGAAAGTCGAAAGGAAATTCAACGTGGTTTTCAGCGGCTACGACAATTTGGACAATTCCCAACGGAGACCTGGCAATTAGCTACGATTCCGGAAGGTAAACTCAAACAACTCGCCAAGTATGCCTTTAACGCCAAGGCCAGTTTGATTAAGCGGATGAATCCAACGCGCCAAACGGCTCTATTAGTCGCTTTTGTTTACGAGTATCGTAAGCGGGCCATGGATGAACAACTACTAGCGCTTTCCCGCTTTTATGAAACGCTGTTTAAACGTGCTAAGAATAAAGAAACTAAGGAACGGATGCGCACTTTAAAAGATTTAGATCAGGCGGCGCTCACTTTGGCGAAAATTGTGGGCTTAGTCTTGGACGATACCATTGACCAGCAAGCTCTACGACCAACAATCCTGCGACAATATGGGCCAGATAATATTCAGTCAGCCGTCACCCAAGTGAATCAACTGGTTCATAATGATGAAGAACCGATCGCCATTGAAGAATTGTTAACGGCTTACCGTAAATTCAGAAAGTTTATTCCTGATATTTTAGCGACCATTACCTTTGCCGGTACCCACTACGGTCAAGATAGTTTAACGGTTTGGCGGTTAATTGAGCAGCGCTTTCCCCGGCCAATTACCTATTCCATGTTTCAAAGCATCGAAGCTCAGCTCCCGAAAAAATGGCGATATTACATCAATCAGCACCCGAACCTTACCAACCAGTGCGTTTTAATTGCGGGCATCGAGCAATTAATGCATGGCCTCAAACGTCATGATATTTATGTGACCCAAAGTGAGCGCTACACCGATCCGATGGCCTGCCTGATTGATCAAACCACTTGGCAGTCGCAAAAAGCCATCTTAATTCAACAATTAAACTTACCAGAAACCGGTTCGGCGGCCGTTGAAATGCTTGAAACCGACTTAAATCTCTCGTATCAAGAGACGCTTAAGAATTGGCCGGATTCAGCAATGGCTCGGATTGAACAAGTCGGTGGTCACGATAAGATTGTGGTCGCCAAACTACGCAAAACGCGGGAACACAAAGATGAAGCCGCTTTTCGAAATCGCGTCCGGCGATTAATTCCCAAGATTGATTTATCTGATCTCCTGTTAGAAATGAATCAACAGTTACAATTAACCCACTGTTTTACCCATCTAAATGCCGGGGAGACCAAAATGAAGCATGTGGATATCAGTATCTTAGCCGTGCTACTGGCCGAAGCTTGTAATATTGGGCTTTCACCAGTAGCTAAGAAGACGGATCGCAATTTAAAACATGACCGGCTTTTGTACGTTGACCATCAATATCTACGATTAGATACGTTGTCAGCGGCTAACCACCGAATTATTAAGGCGCATCGGCAACTCAAAACGGCCCAAATTTGGGGCGACGGGCAAATGGCCTCGGCAGATGGAATTCGTTATGTCACCCCGCAGCGCTCACTTTATTCGCGCAGCAACCCGAAATATTTTGGCCGCGGTCGAGGAATTACTTTCTACAACTTTGTTTCTGATCAATACATTGGCTTTCATGGTATGGTCGTGGCCGGCACCTTACGTGATTCACTTTATTTGTTGGAAGGCTTTTTAAACCAAACCAGTGATTTAGAACCCCAACAAATCATGACGGATACGGCGGGGTATAGTGATTTAGTTTTTGGCTTGTTTGGCCTCTTAGGCTTTCAATTTAGTCCCCGAATTGCGAACAATCAGGGAACGAAACTCTGGCGTTGTGATCCTCAAGCTGATTATCAAATTCTCAATGGCGTTTCCCAAAATCGGATTAATCGACAATTAATTGCGGATAATTGGGACGATATTCTCCGAGTGGCCGGCTCATTAAAATCGGGGAAAGTCAACGCCACCGAATTAACACAAGCTTTACAGCGAGAAGGTCACCCCACTCAGCTGGGCAAAGCGATTACGGAGTATGGCAAAGTTTACAAGACGAAACATCAACTGCGGTATCTCTCCGATGAGGGCTACGCCCGCCAAATTTTAGAACAGCTCAATAAAGGAGAAGCCCGCCACGCGCTCTGCCGAAATATTTTCTATGGCCGGAAAGGCAAGCTGTATCAAACGTATTTTGACGGCATGGAGGAACAACTAAATGCCCTCAGTTTAGTGACCAATGCGATCATCTATTGGAACACCGTATATATGGAAGCAATTATTGCCAAAATGAAAACGGAGGGCTATCAATGCGATGATGAAATGATCGGCAAACTATCACCATTGATGTTTGAGCATATTAATTTTATCGGTCAGTATACTTTTCAATACGATGAAGCCCTCGCAGATGGCCAATTACGACCATTAGATACCCTTGAGGAAAATAGCTAATGTTCGGTTTTTAAAGCGTACCGCTATTTTTCGTATGAATGTTCCGAGACAATGATGGTTTAGTTCAGTGACAAAAAATCCAAAACGCTGTTAAATCAATGTTTTGGATTTTTTGTTGGGGTTCCTACCGCTACTTTTCGTATGGATGTTCCATTGACCCCATTTAACGCACTAAAGGCCCTCATTCCAGGTTTTGGAATGAGGGCCTTTAGTGCGTTAAATTCTGGGATCAAAACGCCTTTCGTCCCAATCTTATTTCTTCAATTGAGCCTTCACAAGTTCATCACCGTGACTAACGACCTCTTGCTGCGTGTAATCAGTCTGAACAACCTTGTCACCCTGTGTCAGCAAGACAACCACGGTATCTTTGTAGCCTGCCTGCTGAATCTTGTCACGGTTAAATTCCAGCAGTAAGTCACCCTTCTTGAAGGACTGGCCAGAATCAACATGGTTAATGAAGCCTTCGCCACGCATATTCACGGTACCAAGTCCCACATGAATCAAGACTTCCAAACCATCATTCGAGCGTAAACCAATGACGTGCTTGGTGGTAAACAGCATCAGCACTTGGCCATCAAACGGCGCGTATATCTTGCCTTCCGTCGGTTGAATACCGATTCCGTTACCTGGCAAGCCTTTATGGTCATGCTCGTCAACCACATCTGCCAAGTTAACGCACACACCACTAACTGGTGCGGCAACGGCAATTGTAGCAGCCTTGGCGCCAGGCATGGTAACTTCCGTTTGAGCTGTGGTGTTGTCTGCAGCTTGAGCTCCGGAAATTCCTTCAGTCGCTAATTTCTTCTGCAATTCATCAACAATCTCATCATGCTTCTTTTCAGAAATCTTTACCTTAAAGACGTAAATGAACAATGCAGCAACGAGCAGGAACAATGAAATCCAGAAAGCAACCAGTTTGAATAATGAAATGCCTCCGGGTGTCATTGAAGCAGCGGTTGCGGTACCGGTCATCCCGGCAGCAACGGCAACCCAACCAACAATGGCGTTTGAAATCGCACCGGACATCTTGTCCAGCATTGGACGGATGGCCAAGGTAACAGCTTCGTTACGGGTCCCATTTTTAAGTTGACCATATTCAATCGTATCAGTCAACGTCAGAATAACGGCCATGAAAATGAAGCCTTGTGGCACGTAATAAAGGATCATGGCGGTGATAACCATCGGTAAGTCATCAACTGACACAATCAGCAAAATGTAGGCTAAAATCATGCTGCACATGCTGACAGCGTAGATGGTCTTTCTGGTAACCCACTTATTGATGATGGGATACAACGGCGAGGTAAAGAAACCGGCAATTGTCGGGATAAGACCGGCAATCCAGAATAACCCAGGCTTATCCATGACGTACTTGAACATGTAGAACATCAGGCCGGCAGTGGAGGCGTTACCAAATCCATAAATTAGGTATGGAAATGCGGTCCACAGCATTTGATCGTTATGAGCCAAAGCCCAGAACATGTCTTTCAAACTTGTCTTTTGTTTAGTAACGGCACGCAAAGCATTATGTTTTTCATGCGTTCCCAAACCAACCACGAACGAGCAAATGATGCCGACAACGGCGATTAAAATGCCAAATGCCGTCCAGCCGGGTTGCCCTTCGTTGTGTGACCCGGTAAAGACAAACGTAACGTATGTGACAACAGGAACAATAATGATGGTCACAATGTTTTGACCAAATGCACTGAAGTTAGCAGCGGCAGTAAATAATGACCGTTCATGACTATCTTCAGTCAAAGCGGGCACCATGCCCCAATATGAAACATCTCTGAATGAATAAAAGATATCAAAGGTGATAAAGATCGGGATAAACATGATGGTGAACCAAGTTGCACTTATCCGCGATAAGCCAAAGATCCCGGAAAACAGTAATGCCAGTAATAGACTGGATATCGTCCCGGCACCAATCAGCCACGGCTTAAATTTTCCCCAGCGGGTATTGGTATTATCAACAATATTACCAATAATCGGGTCAATGAAAACTTCCACAAGCCGAATAATGAAAATCAATCCGGTAATCATTGCAATGAGCTTGTTGGCTTGTGCTTTTGGAACGCCGGTAAACATGGCCGAGGTAACATAGACCATAAAGTAGGTCCCGAAGGTCATATAAACCGCTGATCCACCTATATTCGCAAACCCAAAGTTGAAAATCGACCAGAATTTTTTCCGGCGATCTTTCTTTTGTACAGCATCCAATTTATAAAACGCCTCCCAGCGTGCCGATATCCGCCAAATAAATGCGGGTTTCGGTATGAAATATTTGAGAAATATTTGCTTACAAAGCAAGTATATAATGTAAGGGCTTTCACCAATGCCAACTTTTTACCCTAAAATACCCAAATTTAACCTAATTTAACCTAGTTATAGTAAAATAAACTAAAAGGGAGTGCTACTATGCGAATTGCATTTAATAAACCTGTGGAAACTATGCCGCTATATTGTGACAGTGTCGGCTATGACTGGAACCAGCCGCCAATTCACCGGCTAAATGGCTATTACGCCTACCATTGGCTGCAGACGCAAAGCGGCAGTGGCGTCATCACGATCGACCACCAAAGCATTTCATTGGAGCCACAACAAGGAATTCTCCTGCGCCCAAGAGTCGCTCATGAATGCCACCCAACTGGGGGAAGTCCCTGGAAAGTATCGTTTTTGACCTTCAACGGCACGCTTTGTCGTTCCCTGGCCGACTTTTTGAAACTTGGTGATTATCTGGTGATCAATCAAGTTTCGCCTGAACTAACAACTTTTATTCCGGAAGTCTTGAATGAATTTAACAACAGCCATCCGATTGCGCTGCTCGATCAATCCGTTCAAATCTATAAGTTTATCATGCTGCTCAAACAAAATAATTTACTAAACAATCACCGCTATCAGGATTCCGCCATCACAACTCCAATTCTCAAATACATTGCAAATCACTACGCCGAACCCATTTCCAATGAAAAGCTTGCCAAAGTTACCAGCTATTCGGTCACCTATCAAAACCGGGTATTTAAACGCTTATACACAATGACTCCGCTTGAGTATCTAACCGATTATCGAATGCGTAAGGCCAAGGAATTGCTGTTAACCAATCCAACTCTGGAAATTCGCGAGGTCGCCGCAAAAGTCGGCTTTCATAATCCATCACACTTCATTGATCAATTTAAAAAGTTTTATCGTACGACCCCCTCCCACTTTCGGAAATTCATTTAAGAAATCCGATTCAATCAAAACGGCATCAACCCAACTACGATAACGACTATAGCTGGTTTTCCATGAACCGTATCGTTCAGGAATATCACGCCAGGTGGCGCCACTTTTTAGCAACCAGAGAACCGCATTAAAAACTTGGCGATTAGGTATTTTAGGTGGGCGTCCGGTTTTATAGGGCGGAAAACGGTCCTCAATCCGGGCCCATTGCTCATCAGTAATTTCATAACGTTTCGGAATTGTCATCGGCGAAAACCTCAATTTGTTTTTTATCAAGATTATACACGATTATTTTGTTTCCAGACAGACCCTAGTTGGGTAGAAAAATGTCGACGACTGTGGAAAAATTGCGAAAGGCAGTTACATACGAGCGCCACGATGATGACCTTAGCCTTTATGTCAGTTCTATTGCGGCGCTTTTAAAGATCTCAAACGGTTTCTTAGCGTTCAATATCATCAATATTTCTTAGTACATTTTCCCTTTGCCGATCAGTTATATTGTTATCTAAATACGCATTGGCCATTTCACGAACCAAATCATACATTTTTTTATCGGTAATATAGGCCAATGACTTAATAAGCTGGTAGACTGGCGGATCAACTTTTAAAGTACGACGATCACTAGACTTAAATTTTTTACTGGGAGTCAAATTTCGATCAACATTAGCAGTATGTTTAATTCTAACTTGTTGATTGTTATCTTTCTTAATTAAAGCCATTAACAGTCATTTCCTTTCCCAAAGGAGTTAGTCTATTTTGATTAATATATTGATGATCATAATGAAAGTTAATTACATCATTAGTTTTTTCAAAAGATTCTATACGCGCTTGCAGTTCACAGAAAATATCGGCAAACAAAGCCCAAATTCGTTTATCATGGAAATCTTGAAATTGAACACCTTGGGCTGTATACCATTCTAGGCGAGCGTGATTATTAATAATATTATTGAACACGTTGTCTTTGCCAAAATACTCAATAGTTTCGCGAACAATTTTAGTTTGTAAGGGTCTACGAGCCTGAAGTAGCACTGGTAAAATACCGGCCACTTGCAAATTGATTTTATCTCCAAAATCGTCAGCCAAAGTTTGAAGATATGTTAAAACCAATTTTTTCGAACCATCAAACGCAAATTGCTGTGTTTCTTGAATTACAATAACATAATCAGCACAAGCCATAGCATTATCGACCTTAATATCTGTTGAAGGCGGAACATCAATGAATACAAAATCGTAACTATCTTTTAATTTATCAACAAGCTTTTTTAAATAAAAAGTTCGATCAATTGTGTTTTTAAATTTGTCGGCTAAAAAGTCACCAAATTTTCGCGTATCATAATCAGAAGCAATCATGTCAATATTGGGTCCCAAATGAACAAGACCAGCTTCTAAGTCACCATCTTCCATACAACTCATGAAAGATTTATTAATATTTAAGTCCTTATAAGTTTTTGCCAAAAAAGTAGTGGCATTCCCCTGAAGGTCAGTGTCAATAACTAAAACTTTTTTGTTAAACAAGGATGAAGCAACAACAGCTTCCATCACCGTATCTGTAGTTTTACCAACGCCACCCTTTTGTTGTGCATTTATAATCACATATCCCAATGTATTCACCTCAATCTTGAAAAAGTACACTAATGCAGTCTTACTTAATATGATCATAGTACACTTCACACGAGTTAATCGCAAGGCAAAAATAAATTTAGCTTCCTAATACACTTTTCTCCTAATACACTAATCTTTTAATCTCCTTTTCTCCTAATACACTAATCTCTTTTTCTCCTAGTGTATTAAGAGAAAAGTGTACTAATACACCTTTTGAAATTCAATAAGAACTTAAACCCTGTAGAATCAGTATTTATAAAAAATTAAAAATCTCTTTTTCTCCTATTCTCCTTTTCTCCTGTTCTCTTTCTACACTAGTATACTTTTCTCTTAATCTCCTTTTCCCCTAATGCACTAATCTCTTTTTCTCCTAGTGTATTTACTAATAGAATGCTGTCATGAAAAAGTGTACTTTCATAGTTTTACTATTTACAAGTTAGGCACTAAATGATATTCTTGAATTGTTCAAACAAATTATAAGAAATGAACATACAAAAATGCTAGACTATGACTAATTTAACAACCGAATAAAGAGATCAAGCTAAACAGAAAAATCCCCGATTCACGAGGAATCAGGGATTTTGGATTTAGCAAGTAGCTATCAGCCAGCTACTTAGATTCAGTCGATTTTCACCTCCAAGTTAAAATCGACTGAACATTGTTCTTAATTTGTAGGTTAATTATACCGCAAACCAGTCCCCAAGGACAAGTTAAGGATAGTTAAAAACAAATTAAAGTCAATGGACTAAGTAGCTAACCAAAGCTATTTAGTCCATTTTTTGTTGTTAGAAATTAAAAAAGTTGCCGACTGGGCAACTCACAAACAGACACATGCTGGTGAAACTACAAAGCCCTCACAACCAATGTTCGCTTTGTAATTCAGTTAGAGCATATCAGATTTGTATTGTAATGCAAGTCGAATGTTTTAGCAACTCTCTTTTGAGACAGCGTGTGTCAGTCGAGAAAGGGAGTTTTTATTATGACAAAATCAAAAAATTTCAATTACTATGAAGCCGATAACGTATATGGAGCCCTATTTTTCCAGTTTCCTAAGGTATTAATGTATGGCGAGCAATATAAACATTTAAGCAGTGATGCTAAATTGGCTTATATGGTACTGAAAGATCGGCTCGAGTATTCTTTGCGCAACCACTGGGTTGATGAAGATAATCATGTTTACTTTATTTTTACCGTTCAAGAATTACAAGACTTATTTAACTGCGCTACTGAAAAAGCCGTTAAAATAAAAAAAGAATTACAAACAGCCAATCTATTAAAACAAATTCAAATGGGATTTAATCCTAAAACGAAAAAGAATGAACCGAATCGTTTATACCTTTCCAAGCTCGATGTGAAAGCTACTGATGTCTATTTAAGGGGTGAATATGGACAAGAAACGCCGAAATCCCTTGCTACGAGCGGAATTTCGAAAATCGAAAGTCCGCATGACTTCGTTGGATCCCTTGCTACGAGCGGAATTTCGAAAATCGAAAGTCCGCATGACTTCGTTGGATCCCTTGCTACGAGCGGAATTTCGAAAATCGAAAGTCCGCATGACTTCGTTGACAATAGCTCTCAATCCCTTGCTACGAGCGGAATTTCGAAAATCGAAAGCAATCTATATAAAGACTCTAAAAACATAGATACTAATAGATACAATATAGATACTCAAAAGTTGGACTTTTCCACAGCCCATTTTTCACCAGCAGAAATTCAAAAGCAAAACCAGGATTTGGTGAACCATGCTAATGACTTCTTAACTGATGAAGACAGTGGCTTACCCGTTTTCTTAGAACCCGAAGCCGTGCAATTACTAAGTTTCTGGTGCCGCACTCCGCAACAAATGCGGCGCTTCATTGGCATTATCTTAAATGCTAAGTACCGAGTTGAAAAGGATCATCAAGATGTTGGGTTTCTAATCCCACTGGACGATGAAGAACTAAAACCTTTGATGACTAAAGCCTTGAGACGCTACTTTAACGCCCTGAGAAGCAATGAGAAGCATATCAAGAACGTGGAAAACTACTTGTACGGCACCATGCAAAACCTATTTGGCGTTTGGTGGAATAAACAAGCGGCTAGAGAATATGCGGCCAAACACCCCGAAGAAGAAAAGTCGGCCGACAACGATAGCAGTGGGTTGTACTACTAGTCGTAAAAGGCTACAAAATCCTTTCTAAGAGGTTTTAAGGCTTACTAGCCTCTTTATGCTTAAGTTAGATTTAAATGGCTTAAACAGAAGAATAGGGGCTTTTAAATGAATACCAAAGCTAACCAGCTCAAAAGTTCAGCCTTTAGATCAACGCCAAGCTCAAGTGATTTGAGGCCAGGGCTTTATCTATTGATAAGGTACTCAAAAGGTAGCGTAATGGTAGTAGCAAAAGAAAGGAGATGAGACAATCATGACAGTTAAGGAAAAGAAACGGGTCCAAGTCAAGATTGATAAAGATTTGGCCGATGATACCGAAGCAGTTTTAAGCGAATTGGGCTTAAATCCAACCACGGCCATTAACATGTTTTACAAGCGGATTGTTGCTAATGGTGCTTTACCTTTTAATGCGTCTTTAAGCGAAGAAGAAAGAGCTAATTTACGCTTTTTAAAGGCGACCGAAGGGACACCAGTCACCGAGTTCAAAGACGCTAAAGAGGTCGCTGATTGGCTCAACGATCCAGATGAGGACTAATGACTTAGTCAGCCTATACATTAGTTTTGTAGAAACTAACAGTGGCAAGTCTCGATCAGTTTTAATTCGTCGGGTATCAGAACAGACGGTCGAGGCTTTTAAAATTACTAGTCAGTATGAAAAGAAGTCGGCTTATATCAAGCAACAATATTATCCGATTCAAGATTGGCAATCCGCTGGGTTGAAGAAACCTTCCTGGGTCGATCTTGGTAATATTTACCGCTTTCCCAAAGCCGGTTTAAACTTTAAAGAAATCGGTCATTTAAGTAAGCTAGATCAAAATAAAATTTCGGATTTTACGCTTGACCTAAAATCAAAAAGAAGAGGTAAGGGTCAAAAGATAATTCAACAGCGATCAAGTAAAAGGAAGCACAAAGAAAGTAAAGCAGAGCTTACATAAAGAATTCAAAAACAGTTAAAAGAATTTGCTAAACACAATCCAGAAATTAAGCCAAAAAACAATCCTGAAAATAAAAACGATCGGCCTAGTTATTAGGCTGATCGTTTTTGAATTTAACGTATAAGAGATTATAAATTTTTAGAGCATGGTAACCGTTGAACGCGCAACGTTTATCATGCTTATTATAGTGATTAATCGGTTTTTGGCACAGCTGTTTGTGAAATATTTTACAACTGGTCTCCGCTAGACTATACTTAAGGTGTAGATAGGTGTGGTTATAGTTTTGAATTAAGTATTGGGAGGTCGATATTTATGGGGCGTTTAGATAAAAAAGTTGCCATTATTACCGGTGGCGTCAAAGGCTTCGGACTTGCAATGGCTAAGCTGTTTGTTAAGGAAGGCGCCAAAGTAGTGATTACTGATGTTGATGATCAGCACGCGGATGAGGCCCTTGATGAAATTGGTCGGGCTAACGCAATTTTTACCAAACAGGACGTTTCACAAGAGGCTGGCTGGGAACCGGTATTCAAAACGGCCGTTGAAAAATTTGGCAAAGTCAACATTCTGATTAACAATGCTGGGATCTTGTCGTTTAACGATGCTGAAACCATTGATCTTGCAACTTGGCACAAGATCTTATCCGTAGATTTGGATGGTGTCATGTTGGGCACCAAGTGCGCAATCAAGTTCATGAAAGAAAATGGTGGCTCAATCGTCAACATTTCGTCAATTGCCGGCTTAATCGGCATTAGCAACCTCTATGCGTATAACGCTGCCAAGGGTGGAGTTCGCATGCTCACCAAATCAGCAGCTCTGTACTGTGCAGAAAAGCATTATGCCATTCGGGTCAATTCCGTTCATCCCGGGTACGCTCACACGCCAATGGTGGATGCCTATCCTGAAATGCGTCAGAAATTGGAAAGCCTGCATCCAATGGGTCGTTTGGGAACGGCTGATGAAATTGCCAATGCGGCGCTTTATTTGGCATCCGATGAGTCTTCATTCTCGACCGGTTCGGAATTGGTTGTCGATGGTGGTTATACGGCGCAATAAAGTTAGTTGTGACTAGATTGGAATAAGTTAATCATGAAGGCGACTTTTGAGATGTAAAGGGCTGGAATTTTGCATCTTAAAAGCCACTTTTTGACTGATCTATCGTAATTTCATCGGCTTTCAATGATTGGTATACTGGAGGTAATAATTTTTTATTCGGCTTATGGGAATTAACGTAATCGGCAAATGTTTTTAAAAGTTCTTCGGTTTGTTCGACCGAGAGGTTATTAGCTTGAAAGTACTTTTCTAATAAAGCCCCTTTTTGAATTAATCGGCGAGAACGGGCTTTGCGGGCTTGCCGATTTTCGTAGTATTTAGATTGGCGTAACTTAAAATCTTCCCGCTCAATTTTTTGTTTTAAACGTGCTTGTTGTTCAATTAGTTTTTCATATTGCTTAGACATGGAATTTCCCCATCTCGTATGACTAATGATCTACGGGCTTTACCTTTAAAAATTCAGAAAATTGCTTGGCTAAAAGCTTAATCTGATCGTTAGACAAATTAGCATAATCTAAATTGGCTTGATTGATGATTTGTTTACCTAGCCGTTGTTCAATCTTATTTTTTTCGTCCTTAATTTTTTGATTAAGGGCTTTTAATTTAGCTTCTTGTTTTTCTAAGTTACTTTGAGACATAACGATCCCTCCAATCATATTAGAAATAATCACCGACACTATATCATAAGGGAAACGTTAAGTCAAAGTATAAAAGTTGAAATAGCGAAGCGGAAGGCATACACTAAGTTAAAGTTAAGAGAATCAGCAGACCGAGTGAAACGAGGTTAATGCGCACTTACACATAGAATTTATTCTATGTTGTGCTAACCCCCAAAAAACCTGTATTAGAAGTCGCCAATGGCGACAACAAAGGCAAACCCATAGGATCAAAGTAAGGAGGTAACTAATATGGCAATCTTTCACATGAGTTTTAGTAATATTAGTGCTGGTAAAGGACGCAGTGCCATTGCCAGTGCCGCTTATAGAAGTGGTGAAGAATTATTTGATGATAAAGAAGGTCGCCGATATTTCTATGCCCGCTCGGTTATGCCAGAAAGCTTTATTTTAACCCCCCAAAATGCACCAGCATGGGCCAGTGATCGAGAAAAATTATGGAATGAAGTTGAAAAGAACGATCGTAAATCAAACTCACGGTATGCAAAAGAATTTAACGTAGCTTTACCAGTAGAATTAAGTGAATCCGAACAGAAAGAATTACTGACAAAATATGTGCAAGAAAATTTTGTCGATCAAGGTATGGTAGCTGACGTAGCAATTCATCGCGATCACCCAGACAATCCGCATGCACATGTGATGTTAACCAATCGCCCATTTAACCCCGATGGTAGTTGGGGATTAAAAGCAAAGACGCAGTACATTAAAGATGAAAATGGCAAGCAACTTTTAACCAAAAGCGGGTTTCCAAAACAAAGAAAAATTTGGTTGGTTGATTGGGATAAAAAGGAAAAAATTAATGAGTGGCGGCATAATTGGGCAACAAGTGTTAATCAGTCTTTAGCACAAAAAAATATTCCGGATCGGATTAGTGAAAAATCATTTGTCGATCAAGGGATTCAAGAGACACCTACCCAACACGAAGGCATTAACAGCCAAAGAAAAAATCGAAAAGCATTTAATCAACAAGTTAGCGCGCAAAGAAACGCCCAAGCTAAATATCATAATCTTGACGAAAAGATAAGAAATCATGAACATTTTGATGCGTTAACTGACGAGCTATCGTTCTCTGAAAAACACACAATTAGTCATCTAAGTCAGCAATTGAAAGCCTATGTCGATTTAGAACATTTAGATGATAAACAGCGCATGCTGTTTAATTGGAAAAACAGCTTATTAATCAAACATGCCATTGGTGAAGATGTAACTCAACAACTGCTGACTATTGACCAGCAAACGACATCACTAGCACAAGCTAACCAGTTGTTAAATAAAGTGGTGGAACGAGCAACGAAAAAGCTTTATCCGGAACTTAATTTTGAACAGACAACCGCCGCTGAACGACGGGAACTGATTAAAGAAACTAATAGTGAACAAACGATTTTTAAGGGTAGCGAATTAGCAGAACGGTTAGCGGATATTCGAAGTGACTTATTAACCCAGCAATTATTGACGTTTACCAAGCGGCCATATACCAGCTGGCAGTTAGTTAATCAGCAGGCCCAAACAATTGAGAAGCAATTAACCACGGTACTAGCCAAACATGGTCACCAGTTAGACGATTTGAAGCATACTGATCGGGGCATACTAGCCGCTTATCAACCTAACGAACTCGAATTCATTTCTAAAGCGGTCAAAGATTTACGGGTCATTCGGGAAGTTAAAGCCGTGGTGCAAACCCAATACGACAGCATTCTAACGACTGCTTTTCCGGACAGTGACCTCGATAAGCTAGAGACGATTGATAAGGAGCAAATCTATACCGCTGTGGTTTACTATGACCCAGAATTAAAGCCATTAAGCGCCGATGATCTTAGTCAATTACAACAGCAGCCACCGGTCGTCTTTACTAGTCAGCAACACCAAGCCGGTTTGAATTACCTGTTAGGTAAAATGGAATTAAAAGATATTCAGGATCATCGACTGCAACGGGTCTTAAAACATGATGGCACCCGGCAACTGTTTATTGGCGAATGTGGCCAAGATCCTAAGTTGGATCACAAACAAATTGAAATGGTGCAAGCCCGTTTGAAACAACAGACAACACGATTTGATCAATATAAGCAAGACCAAATTAAGGACTATCAGGCCATTAATTATTACCCGACTAGCCCCCAAAATTACCTGATGAATATTTTGGACGAAGCCTTAGTGACCATTTTATATGCGAAAAATACAGACTATCTAAGAAAGCAGCAGCTACGTGGCTTAAAAGAGACCGAGTGGGCAATGACGAAAAAGCAGCGGCAACACCAAACCCGTAATCGGCATGAAGATGGGGGTATGCACTTGTAATTTAAATGTAAAATAAAAAGCTATCAGCCCGAGCGCTTAATCAGTCATATCAAAGCTTGCAACAACAAGTTCAGCAAGCAAGGAACCCACAACAAAAATCAGAACTAAAAAATAAACTAAATGATATACACCATGAAATCACTAATCGAACACAAAAACAGCTGCAAGCATTTACTGAAGAAAATTCATCAATCAAACAACCCAAATCCGAATTTGATCAAAGTTTAAAGCGTTAGCCAGTTTTTAAAGGTCATGCTATAATATAAACAGAAAAAGGAAGTCCCGCCGAAAATAGGACTTCCCGCGCAAGCCGCTTCAAAGGCGGTGGCATTAGTTAACTAAACGATAATGTCGTCCCGTAACTCGCCAAAGTTATGATCGGTGCGGCTTTTTTATTTGTGGTGCTTGTCGATATAGCTGAGAAGCGCGATTAAAAACGTGCCAAACAGCAACATCAACGAGAGTGTCTGAAAGACGCTCATTGACTGTGCAACCTTCCTGAAGATTATTCCATGTTCCCATGGGCCTCACCTCACAAGTAAAAAGACAACCACCGCCCTTAAAACTTTTTGCTCAATCCATTATACAGGGAAGTTAAAAATCAACCAAGAGCAATAAAACTGCTCTTGACAGCAAAGGAAAGCTACAACACTAGCAAGGTCAGTAAGCAAGGCTAATAATACTGCTGCATTGGGAAATAACAAGCGTCCAGTAGGGCGGTCCAAGAGCGGGCGCAAACCCTACCAGACAGTACGATTATAAAAGTAAAGAAGGTCATAAAATCAGCTACTAGAGGGAAAACTGTGGTAAAAGACAAATAAGATGGTGAAATGATGACTATAAAGTCAAGTCAGATAAATAGGTAGTTGAGCATATAAATTGCTTTTGACGCTTTAATTACTTATAATAAGTGCAATAACAAATGACTAGTAAAAGGCGGGTAAAACAATGGATAAATTTAAAAATATTATTATTGGATTTGGTAAGGCGGGTAAGACATTAGCTAAGTACTTGGCGCAGCATGATGAGACCGTGCTTCTGATTGAACGGTCTAAACAAATGTACGGAGGAACTTGCATCAATGTTGGCTGCCTACCATCTAAAAATTTAATTTTTAATGGCCAACGTGGCGTGGACTTCACTACAGCAGTTAATAAGCGTGGTGAGATGACTAGACAGTTGCGAAACAAAAACTATCACATGGTGGCTGATGAGCCACTAGCAACGGTTTGGGATGGATCAGCCCGTTTTATCGACAATTATGTTTTGGCAGTCGTAATGAGTGATGGAACGACTAAGAAGGTGAGAGGTGAACGTATCTTTATTAATACTGGAGCAGTTCCAAATTGGCCATCAATCCCAGGGTTAGAATTTAGTCAGCGGATTTTTACGTCTAAAGAAGCTATGGAATTGGAGAAACAACCGAAACGACTAGCAATTATTGGTGGCGGTTATATTGGCCTTGAATTTGCTGGAATGTTTAATTCCTTTGGTACGCATGTAACGATTTTCGACCAACATACCAGATTGTTAGAGCGCGAAGATCCTGATATTGCGACCGAGGTCGTAGCAGATCTGACTGATGCAGGGATCGAGATTAAACCGGCGACTCAACTAACTCAAGTAAAAGATAATGGTGAGAAGGTTACATTATATTATCAACAAGGTGATCAAACCAACACTGCGAAATTTGATGCGGTATTGGTTGCAGTCGGTCGACGGCCTAATATAAATAGTTTAGGGCTAGAAAATACCGATATTGCTTTAACCAGTCGTGGTGCTATTCAGGTCGATGATCATTTAAGGACCACAGTACAAAACGTTTGGGCTTTGGGCGACGTTAATGGCGGTCCTATGTTCACTTATGTCTCATTGGATGATTTTCGTATTATTGTAGATCAATTGTTTGATAAGGGGGATCGCTCAACGGCCGATCGAATGGTGATACCGACTGCTTCGTTCCTAAATCCACCACTGGCTAACGTCGGCTTAAATGAACGTCAAGCTAAGAGTGCAGGTTATGATTTACAAACCTTCAAGCTATCAGTCAAGGCGATTCCAAAGGCCCGTGTCTTGGAGGATCAACGCGGGCTTTATAAGGTAATCGTTGATCAAAAAACACACCTTATTTTAGGGGCAACATTGTATGCCGCTGAGGCTCATGAAACCATCAATCTAATTGCATTGGCAATGAAGGCCAAATTACCTTACGAAAGATTACGCGACATGATCTATACTCATCCAACAATGTCTGAAGCCTTGAATGATCTTTTTAAGACCCCGGTTGTGAAAAGCTAACGCCCTAGAAACACAAAGCTGACTAGTTAATCGAGGAAACAATCAAGAAATCACCGTTAAAATTAGGGTCTAGAATTTTTGGTGTTGGAAAGTATTTCCATTCCAAAAGTACTAGGCCCTTTTTGATAACAAAAAAAGGTATCTAAGCTTCCCTAGTGCTACGCTTTAAGCGACGAAACTCAAGATAAGCGGGGTAGGAATAGATGTCTCAACTAGATAATACACTTAAATTACTGGGAATTACAGACACAAACACTCAGGCGCTGTCCCAGCTGTGGATACAATACGTTGACCCTAACGGACACAAGCTCACTCATGTCCACCTTGCAGGACCCATGGACCGGCCCGTAATTCTAGAGCTAAACAAGCAACGCTGGCGTTGTAGTAACTGCCATAGCACTTGTACGGCCACCACTCCAGTGGTATCAACCAACCACGCCATCGGTCACGGACTAGCGACTCATGTGCTGAAGCTAGCCAGTAAATCACTCTCGGCTAAGACTATCGCCAGTCTCACCGGTATTTCGACAAACTCAGTTCAGCGTATTTTGACGACTAAAATTAGATCTTGATAATAACGATAGGCCTGACTTAGATCATCATCGAAAGACAGTAAGCGATGAACTACTTCAACGTCGGTAAGCTGAGCGTAACCAAAATTATGGCGTGACCAATAGTTATCATATTTAAGAAGTCCTGCTGGGGTTAAAATTAGTTTCCAGAAGTGTTTAAGAGCTCGCCACTGGTGAGTACCTTTCCCGGCTCTATTCATAGCCTTGATACGAATTTGATTCAAAGCACGATATGCTTGGGCGACCACGTGAAAGTGGTCGGCAATAATAATGGTATGAGGGAACAGTTCATGAATAAGATGACGGTAAGGTGTATACAGGTCAACCGTAATTGTTTGAACCGCTAAACGAGCCGAGCGGTCGTAACGCAGAAAGTAATTGCGTAAGTAGCGACTTCGTCGTGACAAAATAATGTCTAAAGTACGGTGATTTTCAATGTTCATCAAGATCATACTCATTCCACTGGGCGCAAAGCGACCAGACTTAAAATCATCAAAAGCAATGTGTCGTGGTAGCCAGTGGTAGTTAGGCTTGAAGAATTGATCGAGGTTAAAGATAACCCGTCTTACAGTCCAATCAGAGATGCCAAGTTCCTTAGCAATATCGGTTTGCGATTCATTAACAGTTAGTTGCATCATAACTCGCTGTTTAATGGCTTGACTGATATGATGGTGATACTTAACGTCCTCAACTTTAGCCACTTTGGTAATCGTTTGTGGGCAGTTTAGTGACGGCTTACAAAGGTATTTTTGTTTACGAATTGACCAAATAGTTGGCTCATAGTGCAAGCTTGGTCCTAGTACTTTAACAAGCTTAAAGCCATTTTTGAGCATTAATTGACCGCAACGCGGGCAATGTAAAGGATAAGACTGAATAAGATGCACAATTACCTGGTTACCTTGATCTTCAATTGCATCTTTAAAGTGTGCTGTATCTAATTCAAGGTAGGGATCTTTAATTCCAAGAGCAGCTTTGGTAGAATAATTCATGAAGGATGGTCCTTTCTTTACGAAGACGGGGTTCCGAGCCATCTTTCGTTTTTTATTTTAAATTTAAACCAAAATAAGTACCGATGTTAAATCCATCAGTACTTAAAATTGTAGAGTCTTTTATTCCGCCAAAATTGGACTGGTCAGGCCGTGCGCAATTTAGCCGTTTATGCCAGTGAATTAGTTCCTAATACCGGCCAGCAGTTAACTTTATTTACCGATCCGCAACGCCAAATTAAAGCCGAACGACTTAACGGGGTCATTGACGAGATTCACCGGCGGTTCGGTTTCTCCAAACTGGTTTTCGCGACCAGTTTAATTCAAGGGGGCACTGCCATTGAGCGTTCACAACTGGTAGGCGGCCACAATGGGGGAAATAGCTATGCCTAGTGATTTAAAGCTAATCAGTGAGCGAATGAGACGGCTTTTTAAGCCTCGTAGTCAAACTCGTTACTGGCTTCAAGTGGTCAATGATCGTTATGATCAATGCTTTAATTTCTTTTTTAATTCGCAGCGGCAGGGTGAACGGTTAAAATCAGTGCCTCTACATACCCTTTATCATTATGATCTGAATGCCCTAGAAGAACTCCTGCGGAGTCTGCGGCAGCAAACAAACTTAACCATTCAATTAGTGGGCTTTGTGGGTCTTAAGTGGCCCAGCACCCAAAAAGTCATCCAAAGGAGGCGGCAGCCTTTTGAATAACCCTGATTTTAGCAACCAACGCGTGCAGCAATTCTTTGATCACGATTATCATGATCGCGGCATGGTCAAATGGCAGGGCTTCTATTTATCGGATCATACGGCCGCTCTCCATCAACAGGCGGCCCAGCTTAAGCGGCAGGTTTGCCCTAAACCGCAACAATCTCTACCGATTATCACCCGTCGACTGGCCGAAGCCTATCAGCGAGATTTAATCGACACCCTTCAATTAAATGTATGTCAGCTTGAGGACCCCCACCGACTGGAAATAACAACTCATATCTTGGGTTATCAGGAAGATAATGTCATTGGTGATGAGGCGCAATTTATTCCATTGGCTGCCATTCGCCACGTTGATTATCAAACCAATTGAGCTACTTTCTAATAGTTGTGGTAGTAAAAGACACTTTTTTTAATTGATATACGATCCCGTCTCAGTAAGTATTTTGACATAAACAGGCTTCTCAATGATCATTGAGAAGCCTGTTACTATCTTTATCTAAGTGTGGATTACGTGATAAGTCACAACGATTAATTACAGCCTAAGATAATCAGAAGAACAGTTCCCATTCTAACGTTAGCAAAGAGCCCATTTCTAAATAAAAAAGAGCCCCATGGACGATTGCACGTAGAAGTTATGGAAACTGAGTGGATACCCATACTTTAACCAAACCCAAAAATTAATTAAATTGAATAACTTCACTTTTTAGACAATCCTATTGGCTATTAGTCACTAGAACTCAGATTGGTAAATTAATTGATAACATTGGTGCTCTTAAAATGATATCAAATAATAAAAAATTATGTTATAATTCCACTTAGAAGGGAGTGTTTATTATGTTAGAAAAAAGCGCAGATTTAAGAGACTACGGTCCAGCACCCTTTGCACCTGATTTAAAATCGGCTGCTTTGGAAAATGAAAATTATCGAACTACTTTGTGGACCGGGGATCATTTTCAAATCACATTAATGGCTATCCCAGCCGGAGGTGGTGATATTGGTATGGAAATTCATCATGGTAATGATCAACTTATTTACTTAGTAGCCGGTATTGGCCACGTTAAAATGGGGAAAGATAAAGATCATTTAACAGTTGATCAGGAAATTCATCCGGGAGAGTCTGTAGTTGTTCCTGATAACACTTGGCATAACGTGATCAACGCTGGAAAACAGACCATGAAGGTCTTCTCTATTTATTCACCGGTCAAGCACCAAAAAGGAACTAATGAAGCCACTAAAGCCGATGCAATTAAGCAGGAGGGCCCTCTGGAGGGTACTGGTGAATAAGACAAATTATTTATCAAAAGATATGATTTATGTCAAGAACTAATGGTATTCTTTGATAAATAATTTGAATTAGAATTTTTTCTGAACTATGCAATTAATAATTTTTTAGTTGCATTTAGCAATCGGGACTTATACAACCGAAAGAGTGGAACATAGTTCCACCCTTTTAATTTCAAAATATATAAAGAGCTGTTATAAAAATTCCACTAAAAATTTTTATAACAGCGGTTCTGTTGCGAAGTTTGAAAATCAAACGCGCCCTCTCTGAACTCCAAATATCTTAGGCTGTTATTCCCATTAATACCTTGATTTCAGTAGACACCGAAAAGCCGAAGAGCGTTCCATTTCTTCGGTTCTTTTTATATATTCCTCGAATGGTCTCCATGCCCTTAATCGTGGAAGAGGCTGTACGGAGACTTTGATAAAATTTATTTCGTCGTTTAATAGGTCGATGGTCTTGTTCTATTAAATTGTTAAGATACTTCACAGTTCGGTGCTCTGTCTTAGTATATAAACCCACACTCTGTAACTTTCTAAAGGCGGAGCCAAGAGAAGGTGCTTTATCGGTCACAATTGCTTTCGGCTCACCAAACTGTTTATGGAGTCGTTTTAAGAAAGCATAGGCTGCTTGCGTATCCCGTTTCTTTCGTAACCAGATATCTAAGGTTAAGCCGTCCGCATCAATTGCACGATAAAGATAATGCCAACGTCCCTTAATTTTGATATAGGTTTCGTCCATTTTCCATGAATAGAAGGATTGTCTATTTTTCTTCTTCCAAAGATAATAGAGGACTTTGCTGTACTCTTGCACCAACGATAAATCGTAGTATGACAAACATTTATTCCACGATCATATAACAATTCCTGAACTTCACGATAGCTTAGATTGTAACGCAGGTAGTAACCAACAGCGACAATAATGACGTCTTTTTTGAATTGTTTGCCTTTAAAATGATTCATTACTCTGTCCTCTCTGTCTTTTTTCTCAATTTTACACTAAAATAGATTTTTTGGAAAACTTTGCAACAGAACCATCGCGACGCTTAAGCGACACAAAGTCGCTGTTCTCGCCGCTGTCACCAGCCCTTATTCCAACGGTCCGATCGAAGGGATTAACCGTCTCATCAAGTCACTCAAACGATCCTGTTTTGGATTCAAGAATCAGCTGAACTTCTTCAAACGAATCTACCAAATCACGGCATAACATGACAAAGACGGCTCCCCAAATGGAGAACCGCCTCAAATGATAAATTTATTCTTCAACACCAGTTGGCGTAGAGCCACAGTTATGGTTCTTGTGTATTCTTTTATCTCTTGTTTTTTTTCTGAAAAAATAGTAAAATGGAGGTATGCTTAATTTTTTGTGTAAAAAATTATTTTAAAGAGGTAAATATAAACATGCAAGGAGTTCTTCTCGCGCTTGTTCCAATTTTTGCTTGGGGTTCTATCGGATTGGTAGCTAATAAATTTGGTGGTGATGCTAATCAACAAACACTTGGAATGACTTTGGGCGCTTTTGTTTTTGCACTTATTGTTTTCTTATTCCGCATGCCAACGTTGACATGGCAAATTTTCTTAATTGGATTTATTGGTGGATTGCTTTGGGCAATTGGACAATTTGGTCAGTTTAAATCAATGAAATACATGGGTGTTTCAGTAGCGAGTCCACTTTCATCAGGAAGTCAATTAGTAATTGGTGGATTGCTTGGGGTTTTTGCTTTCCACGAATGGACAAAACAAATTCAATTTATTCTCGGATTTATTGCGATGGCTGTTTTGGCAGTTGGGTTCTATTTCTCAGCTAAACGTGACCCAGAAAATGCAGTTGTTGAAGAAGGACGTAATTATACTAAAGGATTGACTGCTTTAACTTACTCAACTTTGGGATATGTTATCTATGTTATTCTTTTTAATAACTTAGCAGTACTTTGGTTCAATGTTCATTTTGATACACTGACAATTATCTTGCCAATGTCAGTTGGAATGATCTTTGGAGCACTTGTGATGGGTCGTTTCAAAATTAAAATGGAAAAATATGTTTATCAAAATATGATTGATGGAGTAATGTTTGGTGTAGGTAATATCTTTATGCTTATGGCTGCAAGCGCTGCTGGTGACGCAATTGCCTTTTCATTCTCACAATTAGGTGTTATCATTTCAACTATTGGAGGAATTCTCTTCCTTGGTGAAAAGAAAACTAAAAAAGAATTGGTTTATGTTGGAATTGGGATTGTTCTGTTCGTAACAGGTGCAATTCAACTTGCAATTGTAAAATCTAAAGGATGATAAAAAAGCTGTCAGTAAATTGACGGCTTTTTTTGTGAGTTAATTTTCTGACAAGTTTTCTGTCAGTAAAATTTTAGAGTTTTTCATTAACGAAATTCACAAAATGATTCCAAAAAACCTTTGGAGCACTACTGCGAGGGACAGTTTTATTGGCAACCAATGGAATTTGTTCTGCTGTACAATTTGGAAGATAGCCTAAACTATCCTTTACTGTAGTAGAAAGAGTGACAAACTTCCGAATATTATTAATTGGCTTCGCTCACAACAAAGTCGAGGGGTGCTAACTAAGTTAGCATCTATAATTTAGTATAAGAACCTTAAATGAAGCTTAAAAACTAATTCTTTGATTTACCGACAAAGAAAGAAACTACAGCAACAACAATTACTGCTCCAATAATTGAAGGAATAATTGCCATTCCGGCTAATTGAGGGCCCCAAGATCCGAGTATAGCTTCTCCAATAGAGGAACCAACTAATCCGGCAACAATATTAGCAATCCACCCCATTGATTTTCCTTTGCTAGTAATTGCTCCAGCAATAGCACCAATGATGGCACCAATAATTAAAACCCATAACCAATGCATAAAACATCATCCTCTCTTATTTTTCGAAGGATGTTTTTTTAGATTTGTTATAGTTTTGAATTTCTTTAAAAATGGCTAATAAAAGTTGAGATATAGAAATGATAATTGATATTTTTGACCAAAGTCCAAATCTTTTCATATGAAATCCTCCATTATCTAAATTGCATCCTTCTAAATCTAATTATAGGCAATTGAATATTTGAATACAAGTTATTCGATTGTGCCATTCTTTTTAAAATAGGAATTTTTGATTTGCCTTTTTCTCAATTACAGGCGTTAAAGAATAATTGATTTAGTTATTGCACTTACAAACAATTTAGTCTACGGACTTAAAAAGGAGTTTTGATGATGAAAACAAATTTGCAATTTTTTGCTGATCCTAACCCAGAACCTAAGCCAAACGACAACGTTGCCTGGTTCATGTTGGGCGGAATCTGATGAACAAAGTTCGCGTAAAAGACCGCAAGGCCGTGATCAGTGACTTTAAACAAGTTCATCGGGCCGCCAACCGTGAAGCAGCCGAACTGAAACTGAATGAGTTCGCCAACAACTGGCATCAGACCTATCCCAAATTAATCAAAGATCTGCTTAAAATGCCGAATTTACTCACTTTCATGGACTTTCCACCAGCTATCCGGCAATCACGATACTCCACTAACCTGATTGAGAACTTTAATAAGCATCTCAAGCGCACCACCCACCACAAAGAACAATTTCCAACGGAAGATTCACTGGATCGCTTCCTGGTTTCTCAGTTTAATGTTTATAACGAGAAGTCTCTGAAGCGGATCCACCGAGGGTTCAAAGGACTCCAGGACACCTTGGAAGCATCATTTATTTAAGTTAGATACATATTATATGTACGAAGGCATTTCATTTACACAAGATTCTTGACGCTACCTAAATCTGCTTAGTTGTTATTCAAACTATCAGCTAATTGCTGAGCAGCCAATAACATTAAGTCCTTAATTTGTTCTGGTGACTCAGGCTGATCTTGGCCTAACCAGACACGTAGAATATTGGTAAAACCACCTAGTTGAAAAGCCATCACATAATTCACTTGGGTAGGAGTGCCCTGAACATGCCAAGGAGCTGCAAACTGTTGATAACGGGGGATTGCTTTTTGCTGCCAAATTTCATTCATGTGATCAAATAAGCCTTGGCGGATCAATAATTGAATTAAATCTCGTTTTTGCCACCAAAAATTTAAAAAAATGTCAAAAGTAGTTTTTAACATCATTTCCCCTACCTGTGGTTTCTGCTGGAGCAATTGTTCAAAGTACTGGTCGAACAACTGATCACACAGGTAATTAATAACCGCTTCTTTATTTTTAAAAGAATGATAGAACGTTTTTCGCGATAATTCAGCGGTTTGGGCAATTTCAGTAATAGAAATATCCTGAAAGTTCTCTTTCGTCATTAAATTTATAAGAAACTGTTTAGTATCTTTTGAGAAATAACCTGATAAAAGCTAACGAAACCATCATGAGACTAGTGTTGAGCTTACGCTCACAGTTACGCCATAAACGATGATAATTTCCCAACCAACTAAATGAACGTTCAATGAGCCACCGTTGGGGGATAACCAAAAATTGGTGTAACTCATTTTTTTTAACGACGATTACCTTGGCTGAGGTTAAACTGCTAATCTCATTGGCAAAATTTTGGCCGGTATAACCACTATCAACCATCATGGTTCGAACCAATTTAAACTGCTCTAAATTAAGGGTGACGAGGGCAATCGCCCCGTCACAATCAGTGATGTTAGCCCGGGTAATATGGATAGCTTGCGGGAATCCATTGATGTCAACGGCTAAATGGCGCTTAATGCCGGAAATTTTCTTGCCACCATCGTAACCCTTATTTTCAGCGGTAGCGGTGTTCTTAATGCTTTGGGCATCTAAAATGACGAACGAAGTTCGGGCTGACCGCCCTTGCCTTAATCGTCGATCAGCGACAATTTTTTTAAAACCTGAGTTAATAAAGCTGGTTTATCAGGGGTGGGGGCTTTTGACCAACTCATCCAATAGTAGTAAACGGTGGACCACTTTGGATAATCAGCCGGCAAATCACGCCAAGTACAGCCATTTTTAAGGACATAGAGCATGGCACAGAAGATATCATAAGGATCAATGTGTTTTGGGTGAGTTCGTTTTCTTGAAGCTTCCAGATCCTGACGGATCAAATCGAATTGTTGCCGAGAAATATCGCTTTGGTAATGATGACTAAAATGTTGCATATGATCACCAACTTTTTTGACAGTAGTTTATCAAATTATTGGGTCAAAATCAAAGATACTAAACAGCTTCTAACACTGTTACCAAAGCCGTCTTGTATCGACTAGATAGGAACAAATTAAACACATTAGCTAATCAACCTAAATTCAATTCAACCGAGTTAAAAAGAGAGGCTTTAATAACTGGATTAAAATTAAATAACTCTATTTTGAGGAAAAAGCTAAGACAAAACTCACATATTATTAATCAAAACCAACGCATAAATCATACCAGTCTTCATTTAATGAGCAGTGACATTCAAGACCGGCATCTCTCTTATCAACTTCAATTAAGAGATCCTCAGAGATATCGTAGTTGTGAATTATATTTATCGATTAAAGGAATTAAATCAATTAATCATACGATTCGTGACCGGTTACGATCATTGACTAATTATTCTATTATAAGTGGCAAACCTGTCTCTAAATTGCAGAAAATTAATCGATTACGAACAGCAATTAAATATCCCGATTTGGGTGGATTTTCGATAGTTGCCAAGACCAATAATTACCGAACGTATAGTCATCAATTGCCAATGAATAACTTATCTGATTATCAAAAACAACATCAAATGCTTTTAAATCTGGGCTATTCGTCAAAATTACGCCGAGCTATCATTTTAAACTTTAGTGGGGTCAAGCAATTAAAGTTTAATCAAGTTAAAGTATTTGCTGTTCCGTTTAATAATCGCTATACAAAAAAATACAGACTTTAAAGAAAAGTGGTTTAAAAAGATTACGAGTGGCTAACAACAAAATTACTGGTATCACCCGCACAACAAATCGCACCAGAATCTTAACTACTTCAATTCCGTATTCTAATGGGTGGCAAATTCGGGTAGATGGTCATCTTGTTAAACGACTAAGAATAAACGTGGGCTTCATAGGAGCCCAGATTCCTGCCGGAAAACATGTTATTCAGTTAACTTATAAAACTCCTGGCTTAAAGTTACGACAATTATTAAGCCAGCTAGGCTTCTGGATTATGTTTTTATCAAGCCTAGTTACTATTTTTAATTAGTTGCGCTTCAGGGGAATCCATATGAACAAGAAACAGTCTTAACGGTGATCAAAGAGATTTATTAGCCTATCCTAATCAAAAGTGGTGCTTGACATCAGGACTTATCCTGAATTGAAAACTAATTATCAGCTAATTAACCTCAGTTAAGTTGATTTGTATAGGGGCGTTTGTGCCATTCAATATATCTTGAAAAGCAGATGAGGCTGGGACAATAGCCAAAAATCAATACGACAACGTTCCTACCTCAAAGTGAAACTCCCGTGAAATCAGTATTTTTGTAAACTGATTTCACGGGAGCTTTTTTAAAAGTAATGTTCTTTGGAGTTATGTCCCAGCCACATCTGCTATCATGATTGGTTATCTAAGCAACACTATGTGCCAACAGTTTAACCAGCCTACTTTAAATATGCCAATATTGAATATTCTTTTTCCAGCGTTGTCGCTTAATTCGCCCTAATTGGCGTCGAATCCGCCAATTGGTAATTTTCCGCCAAAGGAGACTGTGATAAGCCGTTTGATGATAAAATTGACGTTGCCAATAGGTAATGTCTTTGCTAATTTGTTGTTGACTCCACCAAACATAATTATGAGTCAAATATCCGGCAACTTGGACATACGGACGTTCGGTCCAGTAGGCTGCTCCCATCAATTGACCTCGTGTAATTGGCAGGCCTCTGGTTTTAAACCAAGCCATTTTATAAATCTTCTGAATCTTGCCAACTCCCATCGGTGGTTGTTGCTTATCAGTGTAGGGGGCCAAAGGAACGACAATCAATGCTTGTAAAATTTGCTGGGGGTGTGCCGTTTGGTTTAAGGCCAATTGTAAATCATTAGAAAAGCGATAGGTACGCTGTTTAGTTGTCAATTGGATCTTGGCACACCAGAGCTTAGTCATGTTAAACCACCTTCATTTAATTTCAGAGTATGCCACATGATGGGCAAAATTGGCAACTTTTGTCTTATCTGGATCTTTACGAGCTTCTTTATCAATTAGCTGCTTTAATTTGGTCTTCCGCTCGATACTTTTCGATCCGATAGAGGGTAACTGGGGCAATTCCCAACATCCGCGCGATCTGCCGTTTGGTTAATTCCTCTCCCCGTTCTCGTCGGGTTAGCAAACGACAGGCTTCTTTATAAATATAACGTTTCTGTCGATTCGGTGAATGTGGTCCATATTCACGGACTTTACCATGATATTTTCCTTGCCGTTTAGCAATTTCAATCCCTTGTCGCTGTCTTACTTTGATTGTCTCACGTTCTTCTTGGGCCATATACTTATAAAGCTCAATAATGATATTGGTAATCAAGTTACGTAAGTTAGGATCTTCAATACTATTAAAGCTCGGTAAATTTAAAATGTTTAAGGTGGCCCCCTTATGGCGAATAGCTTCCATAATTTCTGTTAAATCGGCTGAATTTCTACCTAACCGATCTAAACTTAGCACAATTACCTCATCATCGTCACGAAGATAATCCAGCATGGCTTGAAGTTGTGGGCGGGCAGCATTTTTTCCAGAAAGTTTCTCTTGGAAAAGTTTTGTTACTCCCGCTGCTTGTAGTTGTTCAATTTGCCGGGCTAGATTTTGCTCACGAGTACTAACACGTGCGTAACCAATTTTTGTCATTTTCAGAACGCCTCCGGATCACTTATATGTAACTAATAATAATCCAACTTTCAACCGAATACAATAGGGTAGGCCCTAGCTAAACAACTTGATATCAATATACGCAAAAAGCCCGCCCATAGGGTGATAAGCAGGCCAATTACGCATATTTTACCGAGATAAATTTTGTACACTCAGGTGTACAATGGCTATTATAAAAGGCTTAGTTAATCAATAAAACCTCTTCCGTTAAGAAGAGATTTTAGCCGTCAACTATATTTCGGTGAAATAACTTGATTGGAGTTATAACTTGAGTTTATACTGGTCAATTTAAAAAAGCAAAAGGTTAAGTTAGAAGGGTAAAACATGTTCTTTTCAATTTTTTTCGGGATGATTTTATTAGCAATGGGGATCATATTAGTAGCCCTGCTATTTTCTTTGAGAGCTTATATTTAAGGGTTGAAACCAGCCTATCCCACACTAAGCAACGACATTATTAACAAAATGGAGGTCTTTTTATGAATCAAGGGCATCGAATTGAAACCGTGATTAACGGCCATCATGTGAACAAAAATCATTATTTTAGTCTTAAAAGTTACCAATGGCGAGTTCGCCATCACAAAACCGTGGGGAAAAAGAATCTTGCGATTGGTCAATTAGCTTGGGTAGAGGTGACTGGTCAACCTAAACCGGTTTTAGTGATCATTACCGGGATTCACACGTTAACCGAGCCTGCCGATCGCCAGGTCGCACGGCAGTTAAAGACCGTCAAGACGATTACAACTAACTCAGTTAAAGATTTGGACGCCATCACTCAGAATAACTTTGAGCAATACTTGGCCACCCACCTCCAGGGAGACCCTTTTTATCAACCTCAGCAATAAAGCAATCGCTAAAATTATTAGCTAGTTGGAGCAAGGAAAGTCATTGCTGACTATATCATGTGATTCACAATGAAAAAGGCCTTTTTCTTATTGTGAATTATTTGCTTGTGAAGTACAATGTAAGCGGATAAAAAAGAGAAAACGGAGGCGCTTATTATGGCAGAAAAAGTAGCGTTGGTTACAGGTAGCGGTCAGGGAATCGGTGAAGCAATTGCAACACGGTTACACGAAGATGGCTTTAAGGTAGCAGTTGCGGATTTGAATATCGATAATGCAAATAAGGTAGCCGCTAAATTATCGCCGGATGGCAGTCAGGCCATTGGCGTTAAGGTAGATGTTTCAGATCGTGATTCTGTCTTTTCGGCTGTTAATGAAACTGTGGATAAATTGGGCGGCTTTGACGTGATTGTCAATAATGCAGGCCTTGGACCAACCACACCTTTGGATACGATTACCCCGGATCAATTCCGACTGATTTATGGGGTTAATGTTGGTGGCGTGCTCTGGGGGGCCCAGGCTGCTCACCAAGCCTTCAAGAAATTAGGCCATGGTGGTAAGATTATCAATGCTACTTCACAAGCCGGCGTGGTCGGCAATCCTAACCTGG